>JBDSBT010000208.1:0-3230 GCA_039921425.1 Gemmatimonadaceae bacterium
GGAGTGATGGAGGTTCGAGAAGTTACACTAGCCGATAATCCGAAAACGTACGCTTTCACCGAAAGAGAGGTCGTGAGTTACCTGTTCGAATTAAAGAGAGTGCAGAAATGACCATGCCATTCGTGCAGCGATCTATTGGGTACGCTCTTGTGTTGAGTGTCTTGATCGCACCCGCGGCAACAACTGCGCAGTCACCCCGAACGCAGATCGTGATGCTGGGAACAGGCACGCCGATTCCCGACCCCGATCGCAGCGGCCCCGCCGTCGCGATCGTCGTCGATTCCGTCGCCTACTTGTTCGATGCAGGCACAGGAGTAGTTCGCCGGGCCGCGGCGGCCGGACGAAACGGAATCAAGGCATTCGCGCCGATTCCGCCGAGCACACAATACTCTCCTCGCTTCGACCGCCTCTTCATCACTCATCTCCACTCCGACCACACGCTTGGCCTCGCCGACTTGATCTTCACTCCGTGGATCCAGGGACGCGTCGCACCATTCAACGTCTACGGTCCGCCAGGCACGAGCCGTCTTGTCACGGGAATTCTTGACGGCAATTCGGAAGACATCGCCGAACGGCTTGGGGCATCCGGTGGTTCGCGGCCGAACGGTTGGAAAGTGATCGTCCACGATGTTGCAGAAGGCGAAGTGTTTCGCGACTCGAGAGTTACCGTCACTGCGTTTGCCGTTCCGCACGCGAATTGGAAGTACGCGTTCGGATATCGTGTTCAGACTCCAGATCGAACAATTGTCCTGAGCGGCGACGCTCGGCCCAACGATGTCATCGCACGCCAGTGCAATGGGTGTGACGTTCTGATTCATGAGGTCTATTCAGACTCGGGCTTCACTACGATTCCTCCGATTCGCCAGAAATACCATGCCCATGCGCACACGTCCGCTACCCAGGTTGGCGACATCGCAACGAAGGCTAATCCGAAACTGCTCATCCTCTACCATCAGCTGTTCTTTGGATCTTCGGATGAGAAACTACTCTCCGAAGTGCGATCTCATTTCAGGGGGCGTGTGGTCTCCGCGAAAGACCTCGACCTTTACTGAAAGAGTTCGCTACATGTTCAACCATGTCACCTTGCCGCGAAGTTATACCGCCGTACTGACGACCAGCCGCCTCCGTACCGCTCTTTAATCTCTCACACGACATCTCGAATGCTTCGTCTCCTGCTTCCACTGCTCGTCCCGTCTGTGCTTGCTGCGCAAAGCCCCGCTGACATTCGCGGGCTCGCCCACGGGTATTACGAATGGCGCGACTCCACCTATCCGGTTACCTCCAGCGATCAGGGGAAGCACACATGGGATGACCGGATTACAGACTACCGAATGCCCGCAGTCCGGAGCCGCCGACAGCACGTTGACTCGTTACTCGCACGTGTGAAGGCGACCCGCACACCTGGGTGGAGCAAGGATGATCGCATCGACAAGATTCTTCTCCAGTCGCAGCTGGAAGGTGCCGCGTTCTTCCCGCGCGTGATGCGCCCGGAGGAGTCCGATCCGCAGGTCTACGTCGGCGAGTTGTCCAACGCAGTGTTCAGTCTCATCAAGAAAGAGTATGCGCCGAAGCGCACGCGTGCGATGGCCGCTGCTGCTCGCCTCGAGCAGGCTCCGCGTCTTCTTCGAACGGCACGCGTCAATCTCACCACGCCGGTGAAACTCTACGCGCAGCTCGCAAGCGAAGCGGCGCGTGGTGGCGACGACCTATACACGAAAAGCCTGATGACGCTCGCCGACAGCTTGTCCGCGAGCGAGCGTGCGCGTCTAGTGAAAGCGCGAGACGGTGCCATTACGGCGCTGCATGATTTCGCAAACTGGCTCGACACGCGTGCCAAGTCGATGCCGGACTGGAAGCCGATGGGAGAAGCGAACTACAACTATCTCCTCCACAACGTCCTGTTGCTGCCATTCGATGCCCGGGAAGTGGCGATGCTCGGCGAAGTCGAGCTCGCACGGTATCGCGGGCTCGAGGCGATGCTCAAGGAACCCAGCTTCGCGTCACCGGATCCGGCGCGAGCAGCACGCATTCCGGTAGGCCAGGAGGATTTCCTCAAGTCTTACGAGGTGCGACTCAAGGAGATCACTGACTTTCTCAATGCAAACCGTCTGGTGACGATCCCGGCCTACATTGGGCGCTTCGAGATCCGCCAGCTGCCCGAAGCGTTCAAGCCCACGAGCCCGGGCGGATTCATGAACCCGCCCGGGATCTACGACGCCGATCCCACTGGCTTCTACTTCATTCCGACCTACGATCCGAAGAGCGACAATTTTTATATCCGCGCCGCAATCGAAGATCCCCGGCCAATCCTCGGACACGAAGGCATTCCCGGGCATTTCCTCCAGCTCTCGATCGCGAACCACCTAACAAACGAGATACGCCGCCAGCACAGTGACAATACGATGGTCGAAGGGTGGGCGCTGTACAATGAGGAAATGCTCATGCGCCGCGGGCTGTATCCAAACCAATCTCCATCCGAGGGGCAGGTGCTGCGACTCAGTCGTTATCGCGCCGCTCGCATTGGCGTTGACGTCAACCTGCAAACAGGGCGATGGTCGTTCGATCAGGCAGTACGATACTTTATTGAAGGCGGCGGGCTCGATAAGGAAGCGGCGACCGGCGAAGCCGCCGGGGCAGCAGCGTCCCCTTCGCAGAAAATCGGCTACATGGTCGGAAAGTGGCAGATCATGCGCCTGCTCGGCCGCTATCGTGATGCGCGGGGAAGCACCTTCCGCCTCGGCGCCTTTCACGATCAGCTGATCAGCTATGGGAGTCTGCCATATTCGGTCGTGGAATGGCTGATGTTCGACGACGACGCGACACTGGGGAAGGCGCTACGGGGCGCGCCATGAAATTCATCGTGGCCATAGCCGTGTTGACGTTGGCGCTCGGCACATCAGCTCGGGCACAGCAGTCGGCGGCAAAGCTCGATGCGCCAACTGCCGGACAGTTTGCTGCACTGGCACTGGCCTGCGTCCAGAGGGAATACCCGAACAAGATCGCGCATGTTCTGAATTCCCCCGAGGATGTGAACAACCTCAGTCGTGCGTGGATGCTCGAGGGAATCGCGGCGGGCTTGCCGTCCGGCGATCATCGCATTCGCGCACTGATGGCCGCCGCTGACACTCATGCCGCCAGTGGACTCGCCACCGTGACTGGAGAGCACTACGCCGGTGGGCATTGGCTTGGAAGCTTCGCGACATATCTCATCACGCGAAGAGGCGTCGGCC
>JBDSBT010000209.1:0-6946 GCA_039921425.1 Gemmatimonadaceae bacterium
GGACAATGCAGGTGCGCGTCGAATATCTCACCGGCGCAGCAGATGTCGCGGCCATAAGGGCCGCCATCGAGGACTTCGGCTACAAGGTGCGCGAGACCTCTGCGGGGAGTGACTCGGGATCCGAAGAAGACGCTCGTCGCGAAGAGTACCTGGGGCTGCGACGAAAGTTCGTCATTGCGGCCGTGCTATCACTGCCTGTTCTGCTCATGGCAATGGCGCACGGAAAAATTCCCGCGCTCAACTTTCCAGGGGCTGGCTGGGTTCAGTTCATCCTCACAACGCCTGTCGTGTTCTACTGTGGGGGTCAGTTTTATCGCGGTGCATGGGCCGCTCTTCGCCATCGCGCCGCCGACATGAATACGCTCATCGCGATTGGAACCGGAACAGCATATCTCTACTCCACGGCGGCGACTGTTGCGCCGTGGCTTTTCGCCGGCCAGACAGGCGTTGACCCGATGTCTGGAATGAGCGCAGGCAGCCGCCCGATGGTGCCGGTGTATTTCGAAGCCGCAAGCGTGATCATCGCGCTCATCCTCGCCGGCCGGATGCTTGAAGCGCGCGCCAAGGGCAAAACTTCGGATGCTATCAGACAGTTGATGAAGATGCAGGCGAAAACAGCAAGAGTCGTTCGGGACGGCAAGGAGATCGAGATCGAAGTCGAACAGGTAGTTCCCGGCGATTTGGTCGAAGTGCGGCCGGGCGAAAAGATTCCCGTCGACGGAATCATCAGAGACGGAGCGTCTGCCGTCGACGAAGCAATGCTGACAGGCGAAAGCATGCCGGTGGACAAGGCAGTCGGCGATGACGTATTCGGCGCCACGCTCAACAAGACCGGAGCATTCAGGTTCGAGGCAACAAAAGTCGGCCGTGAGACGGCGTTGCAACAGATCGTGAAGTTGGTTCAGGATGCGCAAGGCTCGAAGGCTCCAATCGCGCGGCTGGCAGACGTGATCAGCGGAATCTTTACGCCGATTGTGCTGTGCATCGCCGTTGTCACGTTTGCTACGTGGTTCCTACTTGCACCGCCTGACGCGCGTTTCACGATGGCACTCGTCAACTTCGTGGCGGTCCTGATCATCGCGTGTCCGTGTGCGCTTGGTCTCGCCACTCCAACAGCAATCATGGTTGGTACGGGTCGAGGTGCGGAGAACGGCGTGCTGATCAAAGGCGGTGAGAGCCTGGAGACCGCTCATAAGCTCAATACTCTCATCCTCGATAAGACCGGAACGATCACCGAAGGAAAGCCTGAGCTCACCGACGTGGTAGTACTCGGCGGCATCGCTGAGAACGAGTTGCTGGGTCTGGTGGCGGCCGCAGAGCGTCAGAGCGAACACCCACTTGGTCAGGCGATCGTGCGAGCCGCTCAGAATCGCGGCCTCGACCTGGAGCAGACATCGAGCTTCCAGGCGATACCGGGCCGAGGGCTCGAGGCGAACATCGGCGCCAGAAAGCTCATGGTTGGCAATCTCCGAATGATGAACGAAAACCGCGTTGACGCAGCAACCGGCGAACAGGCCGCAACGGATCTCGCATCACAAGGCAAGACGCCAATGTTTGTCGCCGTGGACGGCGTTCTCGCTGGCCTCGTCGCGGTCGCCGATCAGGTCAAACCAGAGGCAGCGAGTGCGATCGCCGCATTGCACGCCATGGGCCTCGACATCGTCATGATCACCGGTGATAACAAGCAGGCAGCAGAAGCTGTTGCGGCACGCGTCGGGATAACTCGTGTGCTCGCCGAGGTTCTGCCGGAAGGCAAGAGCGATGAGGTTCGGAGACTCCAGGCAGGCAACGCGAAAGTCGGAATGGTGGGCGACGGAATCAACGACGCTCCCGCGCTTGCCCAGGCGGACGTGGGGATTGCAATCGGAACAGGCACAGACGTGGCGATCGAAGCGTCCGACATCACGCTGTTGCGCGGCGACCTTCGCGGAGTTGTGACGGCGATCGCACTTTCGCGCGCAACCATCCGAACCGTAAAGCAGAACCTGTTCTGGGCGTTCGTCTACAACGTGATCGGCATACCAATCGCCGCGGGAGTGCTTTACCCCGTGACCGGTTGGCTACTGTCTCCGGTAATCGCGAGTCTCGCAATGTCCCTTTCAAGTGTTTCTGTCGTCACTAACAGTCTGCGACTGAGGCGATTCCATGCTCCGCAGTTGGCACTGGCCGCGAGGACTGCGTGATGGACAAAAACGAGATCTTAGTGGTCATCGGAGCGGTAGTTTCAATCGTCTCCATACTCTGGTTTTTTTTCGGCGCTCGCGAGATCGTTGCCGCTTCGGTCTCAGAGGCTGGCGTTCAGGAGATTAAAATCACCGTGAAAGGCGGTTATTCTCCGGATGTGATCGTTGTGAAGGAAGGCGTTCCGGTCAAGCTGGACTTCTATCGTGATGAATCCGCCTCCTGCACGGAGCAGGTGATCTTTGGAGATTTCGGAATTGCCCGCGACCTGCCCGCGTTCAAGACAACCTCCATTGAATTCACACCAGACAAAATCGGCGAGTTTATGTTTGCCTGCGGAATGAACATGGTTCGCGGCAAACTGGTGGTCGAGCCGCGGGTTCCATGACACCCGCAATTCCTCTTCTTCAACAGGATCCAGCAATGCCTTCTGGCACACGCTCCAGACTCGTTGTCGCGGCACTCACGCTTTCAGTGTTCGCTCTTACGGCCGGGGCTTCTTCTGGCCGAGATCTGCAAGCTTACGGCGATGGGGTGCATGCAGATTCCGCAGCAGTAGTTTCGGCCATCAACTCGTTTCACGCAGCACTTTCCACGGGCGACAGCACGCGAGCGCTAGGCATGCTCGCCAGTGACGTCACGATCCTGGAAAGCGGCGGATTGGAAACGAAGGCGGATTACCGGTCGCATCATCTCGTCGGCGACATCTCTTTTGCGAAAGCCGTAAAATCCGTGCCCGGCCCGCTAAAGGTGACGATCGAAGGAAATACCGCGTGGACCACCGGCACGAGTCTCACGAAAGGCGAGTTCAATGGCCGGCAGATCAACTCTGTTGGGGCCGAATCGGCGGTGTTGACGCGGACGAAGACTGGATGGCGGATCAGGTCAATTCACTGGTCGTCAAAGTCAGTGAGGAAGCCGGTCGCGTGATTGTCTGGGATGGTCCGGAGGCTCGCGAGTTGAAACGACCGCGTGCTCGTGTACAAGACGAAGCCCGACCCAGTCGCCCGTCGCAAATAATCAGATTTGTTTCGTCGAGCGGGCCAGGATTAGCAGAAATGCAGGCTGTTTCATCAGGTCGGCACATGATTCGGGCTTAAGCTGGCGAAATTCATCAGTTGGAACCGGTTCGACCATCCGTTCGATGACGAAGCCAGCATCGAAAAGCGACGACGAGATTTCGGTCAGCGGGCGGCGATAGAACTCAACCCGCCCAAGCCACTCCCAGGTATCGACGACGTGCTCGATCTCGAAGTAGTTGTCTGGCGCGAAGAGTACCATCTCCGCCGCTGGATGATGCGTCGAGAAGAGAAGCCATCCACCCGGCTTGAGAACGCGCGCGAACTGCCGCAGGGTTGGACGCCAATCCGACATGTAGTGCAGCACGAGCGGGCTGACGACGCCATCGAAGCGATCATCTTCAAACGGGAGCGGATCGAGCAGGTCAGCATGCTGGATCGTGAGTCTGCCGTGAGGGTCGGTCGTGAGCTGACGGGCGAGGCGATTCCTCGCATGCTCGACCATCACCGCGCTTCCATCGATCGCGTCAACGTCAGCGCCTCGCTTTAACAGCTGCTCGGCGTACCACCCTCCCCCACACCCCGCGTCGAGGAGTCTCGTTCCTTCCACACCCGGCATTAACCCCAACATTGCCGGTCGCTCGTAGTGAGCGTTGTAGGGCGCGTCGTCTATCGCGCCCGCATAAGTATCTCCAATCGAATCGTAATTGAACTTTCCAACTTCTGAGCTCATGAATTCCCTCGTGTTGCGTGGGCGCGATCGTTTTGCAGCTGACGACTCGTGAACAGAAATAGCGCGCCGATCCCGAGGAAAAGGACCACGCGCCAGATCGTGTCTACTCCGGCGAGATCGACGAAGAAGAGCCTGAACACTACCAGCGCGAGAGTCGCGCCGCCAACGGCTCGATGAACCCTGTCGTCTGTCTTGCGACTGAGAAGTAGTAACGTCGTTCCAGCAATGGCGAACGTTGCAGTCACGAGCGGCGACCAAATCTGACCGAGAGCGCGCGCGTCAACGAGCAGGAACGCGGCGTAGCTGATAGTAGCGACAAGTGTCGCACCGCTCTTGTTCGCCCCATCTCGCGTCAGGTTTCTCCAGGCAATGAAGCCGGTGGCAATCGCAATTAGCTCGGCGAACGACATTGCGATTTTCAAGCGATCATCCGGAGCTCGCCCCACACTTCCCGCGACACCTTGCACCGTGGCACTCAACAGCGAAAGCTCATGGAAGACCACAAACGACACTCCAGCGACAGCAATCGCGCGGCCCATTCTCCTCCCCGCGGCGAATCGCGGTTGATTGAGGGTCAGCACTGCCAGTGCGGCGGAGATCATGGCAATTCCAAGCATGAGCTCGTTGCTGTAATGCCCCCAGGTGATCCCGGCGGCAAAGAACATCAGGCCGGCCGTTCTCCAGACGACAAACGCGGCACCTTCGATGTGGGTCAGCTCCGAATTTTCGTCCGTTCGAGACGCACACAATCGGTTCGCCGCCAATGCGATCAGGACTGCAACCGAGCCCCACGCAAAGCTGTTCGTGCGCCACCACAGATTGGAAATCAGGACCAGTCCGAAAAGAGGAGCCGAGATGGTGATGAACCACATCGACAACGAGTCTGGCTTGCCTGCCGCGGGGCTGAACAGGGAGAAGAAGCGTCCAGTTTCAGCAAGCCAGTTTAGCGCGAACTTCGACCTCAGCGGCTCCTGGTACCGGTCGGATCCGGTCGCTACGAGACCGCGCCTGAGCGACGGGGCCCGCGTGAACACGGCGGCCATCGCCAGGATCAGCAGAGAGAGGCTAATGCGCCCTACATCGAAGCTTGGAAGATTGATTGGGCCGGGCAGTGAGTTCGATGCGGGACGGAGAAGTATCGTCGTCGCCACGGAGATACTTTGCAAAAGCGAGAAGCCTGCGATCCAGAGAACGGCCTGCCATCCACGCATCAGGTAGAGAATCAGCGCCAGACCGCCGATCATGGCGAGATAGATCGCAAAAGCCGGAATTGATGGGGACGTGCTCGGGAGAATCACCGGTGCAAGGAATCCGGCGCCCACCGCAACTATCGCGAGCAGCGAACGGCGCTCGCGAAGCCCGAGCACCGTTCCAATAATGCTGAGCAACAGAAAAACGATTCTCGATGTTGACGGCTCGATGAGATGGTATGACACCGATGCCGCGAAGGCCGAGATGTACCATGCGGCGAGCGCGGATCCCATCATGAGCTCGCGAAGCGCGACCGGACGAGCTTCCTCGTCGGCAGCTGCGGGCATCTTTCTCCCCCAGTACATGAGCACCGCGCCGATCGCCACACCCGTCAGGACGCGAACGAATGACGTGATCCAGCCGCGGTCAATCGCATACCTATAGAGCAGGATGACAGCAAAGGTTGTGAGTACTGCGCCGGCCCGAGCCAGCCACCAGTCGGCCCCGCGCACGGATCCCGAAGGAACTGCAGCCAATCGACGTGCGACCGCCGGTTGGGGTACCTGAGACCGCGCTGATTGGCCCGTCCCGGCAAAAGCATCCATTCTGCTCGCAAGCCTGGAAATAGCAGCTTCGACTTTTTCCAGCCGCTCGCGAGCCTCGCGCTCAAATTCGGTCTGATTTTCCATTGTTTGATTCCTCGGAATCGATCAAGCCTTGGCCACCGCGTGTTGGGTAGTTCACGCGTGCAAAGCTGCACTCCATATGGAAAGGGTGAAATACGTAATGCGACGTAGACGCCCCGCACTGCCAATTACCCATCGAATTCGTATGTTCCACCCTTCAATGTCTCACGCGGCACGAAGCATGATGTTGTCAAAAGGTGAAATGCATCACAACGGAACGCGCTCGGCCCAAAGGCCCGGATGACACATACGCCGCTTGACACCCAGGACAACCGGGCTGTGCCAACCCCTGTCAAAAAGGGGCCATCGGTTCCCGTCGCACTGACGATCGCATTTGTTGGAGCCGTCGGATCGGTTGCTTCGACAATCGTCATGATGAAAAACGACTTCGGAGCCTCGATCGAGGCCCTGCTTGCCGCCGTCGCTCTGGGCGCATTCGGGCTGACTGCTTACGGGCTGATCCAGGCGGTGCTCGCGCTCGTGGACACAGCTGGTGAGCGCCGGACTCGGGACCGGGAAATCACTGAACGGCGCCAGGGCGACCGAGCCAGGAAGCCGAAAGCGGACTAATTCGCGAGATCGGGGCTTTGGCAGACACGCGCGGCGATACATTTTTGTGCATGGCCCCTCGCAACCTGAAATGGATTCCGTACTGCGGCGCTCTTGAGCGAGCCTTGATTTGCACATTCGCGCTCACGACGGCCTCGTGCGACAACGGTCTCGGTCCGGCCGTCGCCGTCACGCTCAACCTGTACTCGGTTGACGGCGTCGTAATTCCGGTTCCGCTCAAGAGCGCGGGCGGCAAATCGATCTCGATTGGAAACGGGCGGCTTCAGGGAACGAATTGGGGACATGCGTGCGGGATGTCTCTTCAGCTAAGCGAAGGTGCGATCACCGCTGTTGACGTAACCGACTGCAGGCTTTTCACCGGGGAAGAAAAACGTTTCACAGCCACTCTTTCTGATTCGAGATTTCCCGCGGGCCCGCATGAATACAGGTTTATACCCTGAGCTCAGGTCCGCGGGCTTTGTCTACTTCGCGGCGATTCAATAACTAACGGTACTCGATCGAGAATGGGTCAAAGGCCTTCATTCGACTCGAGGCGAACAGACCCATTCCGCAGTCGCGAAATCCGG
>JBDSBT010000210.1:0-10981 GCA_039921425.1 Gemmatimonadaceae bacterium
TGGCTGGATCTCGCAGGGATACTACGGCCTCGATCAAGGACCGATAGTGATAATGATGGAAAATCACCGCTCAGGTTTTTTGTGGGAATTGATGAAGACATGCCCAGCTATCATCGAGGGTCTGCGCAAAGCCGGATTTACCGGCGGCTGGCTGTGACCGTGTGGCTCTGCTCAAGCTCATGACACTTCCGAACAATCCGCAGCTCGAGTCAACAATTCAATGTCCTCGATGCGATGGTGTGCGCAAAGAGCGCGTGCCCGTAGATGCGTGTCAGTTCTTTTATGAGTGCACACATTGCGGAGAAATTTTGCGACCGCGTTCGGGGGATTGTTGTGTTTTCTGTTCCTATGGCACGGCCCCCTGTCCGTCACACTCCGTGACGCAACGAGAGGGATGAGAAGTGCCGGGAATGGCTTCGTTGGGACCACGCGATCTGACCGCTGAGTAACTTGCCGTCAAGAAAAAGCCCCGCTCTTGGAAGAGCGGGGCTTTGACTGGAACTGGCATTGTCAGGCCACTCGTCTGAACGCGGTCGAAACTCCAACCAGCGCTAGCAAAAATCCCGATGCGCAGACGATTGCTGCCCCCGTCGGAAGATCGAACTGATATGACGCCCAAAGTCCGAGGAGACTTGCTGCCGCCGCCACGACCCAACCGATCGCAAGCCGACGCATCCATTCTGTGGCGAGCATCGTTCCGCAAACTGCCGGCACGATCAGGTACGCAAACGTGAGGAGAACACCTGCTACTCTGACAAAGCTGACCACGATCAGCGCGAATGCGGCGTAGAAAAGAAAATCCCACAGACGGACGTTCATACCATCCGCAAAGGCCTTGTCCGGGTCGGACGAAATCAGGACGAAGCGTTTGTGGAACGCCGCATAGAAGGCGCCGAGTGCAAGGAAGACGAGCGCGCGCTGACCGACATCGCGGGCCTGAACGTTCAGGATGTCGCCAGTAAGCAGATGCTCCAGCTCTTCCTTTCCTCCGGCAACGCGGCTGAGCAGCAGGATCACGCCAGCGGCGGCTACGACGAACGTAATTCCGATGATTGCTTCCTGAGGCACGCTGGTTTTCTTTGTGCTGCGCGACCAGCTGAAAAATGCCGCGCCGATGAACGTCACCCCGAGCGATATCCAGAACGTAATTCCATCGTCAAAGTGGTAACCCATGAGGAGCGCTACGCACGTTCCAAGTGTCGCGACTTGCGCGAGCGCGAGGTCCACGAAAATGACCTCGCGCTTCACCACGTGTAGGCCCAGGTAGACCAGCAATGGCGGAAGCAGCAGGGAGGCGGCCAAAGGCCACTTCATCACCGCCCAGAGTACGCTGAAATCCATGTTACTTCCTGGCTGCGAGGCCGTCGGCGATTTTCTTCACGAGGATATCCATCAGCTGGAAATACGTGCCGGTGTTCGGCAGTGCTCCGGGCTGTTGCGAGGCGTCGAGTACCAGAGCGCCCGTTTGACGCGCGACCGTTTCCGCCGTCTTGCGATTCTGGAATGACTGAACGAGAATGATTTTCACACCGCCGGCGCGCATTAAACCGATCACCTTGGCGAGGTGGGCGGGGGATGGAGCGATGCCAGGTTTCGGCTCGAGATTTTCGACGACCTGCAGGCCGAAGCGGTTCGCGAGGTATCCGAAATCCTTGTGATAAGTCACGATCTTCGAGCCGCGGTACGGGGCGAGCTGCTTCTGCCAGCCGGCAAGCCTTGCATCCACGGTCGTGTTGAACTTCGCAAGATTGCTGCGATACCTCGCCGCGTTCTTCTGATCTACTGCCGCGAAATGCGACGCGATGTTTGCTGCGACGATCTTCACCGCAACAGGATCGACCATGAAGTGCGGGTTTCCCGTCGAGTGAACGTCGCCCTTCGACCGGTCGAAGCTCGACGGAATCTCAATCAGTCTGATACCGTCCGACGCGACGACACGTCCTGGCGCACCCGCTCCGATCTTTCCGTTGCGAGCGCTCTCCAGAAGCGGCGGTAGCCATCCGAGCTCGAGCTCGGCGCCTCCGTCAATGAGCACGTCGGCGCGATTTAGCGTCACGATATGGCTCGGCTTGGCGTCAACGAAGTGTGAATCCTCCGTGGGCTTTGCCAGCGCGGTGACATTCACTGCACTGCCACCGATTTCTCTGGCGACAGCGGCCAGGTCGGGAGTCGTCGCGACGACCTTGAGTTGTGCACCGGCAGGTGCGGCGATCGCGATTGCGAAGCTCGCGGCAGCCGCTGCTCTGATAAGGTTCAGGTTTTTCATTTTGTAATTGTCCACCGTTTAGAATTTGTGTGCTGCGTGTGCGCCGATCAGAAACTCGAACTGGAACCACAGCGAGTTGTCGGACCCAATGCCCGTCCGGTTGTCGTAGTTGTACTGCACGCGAAACTTCGAGAACTCCGTCGGATAGATCGTGAAGTTCGGCGAGATGCGATAGCGCTTCGCTCTCAGTTCCGAGTCGAACGAGGCCGAGTCTCCATTGGCCCAGTCGCCGCGAAGTCCGGCAACCACTCGAGGCTTGATACCCCAGAGAAGCTGCGCATACGTTCCGCGGTCTTTCAGGACTTCGTCGGGGAACCTCCCCGCCGGCACGTCTGCCGAAACTCTGCTCTCTGCATCGTAGCTGCGCGTCAGCGCTTCAGCCTGCATCGACAGAAACGGAAAGCCCTGTTCAGCTGCGGCGGGCTTCCATTTCCAGTAGCCGTCGAGGCCGTAAACCGTCGTTCTTGCAGTCGGCCCCGAATTGTTCGGACCAAACGCGGCTGATGCGCCCAGCACGAGGGTCTGTGTTTCGGAAAGGTCGAACGCCGTAGAAATGCGCGGGACGACGAGCATGTCCTTGAGGCTGTTCACCGGGCGGTCGTCGAGAACTCCGCCATGGATCTCGGAAGATTCCGGAGCCCTGAAGCTCGAAGTCGTTCCCCCGGTGCTATTGAAAATTCCGACGAGTGCCTCGGTGTAGTTCGGCGTCGGCAGTAAGTACGACAGTCGCAATCCCTGGCTCCTCAGACCATCGGGTCCAAAGATTCTGCTCAGCACGATCGGAGCATCGACAAATGCCCACGAGTGCGGATGCTGCGGATTCTGCCGGCCAAACTCTGCGAAGAATTGTCCTGCCTTGATCTGGAGATTTGAAGGAAGCGACGTGGTGAGGAGGTATGTTTCCTCGAGCTCCAGGCCCGTCTCACCATTTGGCTGGATTTTGAAAACGATGTTGCTGAACCCCTTGAAGTAGGGATCGACTGCGCCATCGAGAGAGATTTCTGCGTTCGGGATGGTGAAGCCGCGGACTTTCGGATCGTGGTCGCCGACATTCAGCGCCTCGACGTCCTTTGCAGACGACCAGCCAGCGTCAGTTAGCGAGACGAAGCCGATGTTCATGTATCCGCCGGCCGCGCGCGGCGCCGACCCCGACGTTCCGCCGGTATCTGCGGCAGCTCCGAGCTCCTTTTCCAGCTCCAGAACCAGTGCAATCGAATCAGCGCGGACGCTGTCAGCTTTGGATATTGGCTTTCGTGGCGTTTGCGCCTGCACCGTCGCCGTCGCGATCATGCACGCCACGCAGAGGATGAAACTTCCTCGCATTGTTTGTTCTCGTTGTTTTTTAGCCAGACTTCAACACCAAGCCGCTCGGCGCTGGTGCATGTTGCCTTTGGCAACACATCCGAAGGTCCGGCCTTGGCCGGGACCGACTCTCTACCTAGACGGAGGGAGGAGCTCGGGACTGAGTCTGGGCAGCCCGCGAGAACTCGCCGCTGCGTTCGGCTGACGAAATCGCGCCGACACCAACCGAGCTGGCGATAATGCTCGCACTCGATCCCGGCTCGGCGGCAGCCATGAGATCGCGAGCCGCGCATGCTGCACAATCGGCGTCATTGTGCGCGTGATGGATAGCCGTTCCGGCCTGCTCGGCGTGTGCGCGCGCGTCGGGCCCAAAACGACCCTCCATGAGAGGCGCGAACGCGAGGACGAACTGGGAAACCACGAAAAACACAATCGCGGGTCGCCAGAGCGCTCTCGGCAGCATTCGGGAAGTAGGCACAAAGGTCATACTCGGGGAAGTCTACGCGGTTCCAGGTCAATCGCCAACTTTTAGCGGCCACGGAGCCATTCCGTAGGATCAACTGCCGGCCCTCCGCGCCGAATCTCGAAATGCAGATGCGCAGGCAGAGTGGGATCAGTCTCGCCAACGGTGCCGATGGCCTGACCTTTTAAGACACGCGCGCCCTTCGAGACAGCAATCCTGCTGAGCGAGCCGTACACGGAATAATCGCCGCCACCGTGCTCGACGATAACGGTGTTGCCGTACGTGCCCATCACGTCGGCCAGCACGACCTCACCTGCAGACACTGACTTCACTTCAGTCCCGGCGGAAGCCGCGATACCGATGCCGTTCCATCGAGTAGTCGTATTGTTGGGATTCACCACCCGGCCAAACCGATAGATGATCTGTCCGTCAACAGGCCAGGCGAGCTTGCCGAAGTCGCTCGTCCGAATGGAGCTCGGCGCAGATGGCACTGCGTTCGGCCGTCCTGCCGCCCGTCGCCGCGCCGCCTCGAACCCGGCAATGATGTTATTGAGGCGCGCCTCGCTCCTGGCGAGCTGTGCGAGCCGAACCTTCGTCTTTTTCGTGTCCTGCTGCGCCTTCGCCAGACTCTGTTGACGCGCACCCTCGAGCGCCTTCAGCCGCTCTGCCTCCTGCGCCTTGTCCACCCGGTTCTGCTCGACGCCGTTCTGAAGAGATACGAGCTGCTTTCGCTGTCCAATCATCATCGACCGGAGCTGGTCAACCCGGCGAACGACAGTTCGATCACGCTGCGCTAGCAAGTGCAGGTACTTGTAGCGCGCGATCAAATCCCCAAACGACTTTGCCGACAGCATCACCTCGAAGGTGAAGAGCGGGCCGCGTTTGTAAATCTCCACGAGGCGCTTTCGAAGGACCGCCCGCTTGATCTGAACTTCGTCCTGCGCGCGGACGAGATTGGCAGTTGTGTGCTCGACTTCTCCGTCGAGCGTCGTCAGCTGTCGATCCAGTGAGCGAACGACCCGAACCGTCGCATCGTGTTGCCGGTCGATGTTCGTGACTTCTTCACTGATGTCGTGGACCTTCGTCTGAAGTCCGCGCATGCGTTTCTGAAGGTCCTCGCGCTCGCGCCGGATGCGCGCGAGCTCGTCCTGTTGAGCCCGCAGCTTCGCATCGCTCTGGTCCTGCTGGGCGGGAAGCCGGCCAGCGCTCAGAAGCGCGACGACGGCAACGAGAAGTGCGCGCCTCAAATTCGGCGCAGGTGACTCCATACGGAGGTCGCGCTGCCCAGTACACCGATGAGCGCGCCGCAAAGGATGCCGATGATGATTAGGCGCCGATCGAAAAAGATCAATGTGATGAAACGCGTATCAACAGCGCGGTAAGCAACCCACGTCAGCAGCAGCGCAAGCAGACCACCAAGGATACCCTTCACGAATCCGTCGATCAGAAAGGGCGCTCGAACAAATCCATCGGTCGCTCCAACCAGGCGCATGATTGCGATCTCACGCGCACGCGCGAGCACCGAGACCCTGATTGTCGCCGCGATGATGATGATCGATACCGCCGCGAACGCGAGTCCGAGCCCGAGCCCGGTTCCCGCCGCAATAGTCCGCAGATGGTAGAGCTTTGTTACCCACTCCTCACCGTACCGTATGTCGTCCACGAACTCGTACGACTTCACTCGCTCAGCCACCGCTTTGACTGTCTCGGGATCACGCAGTCCTGCACGGAGATGAATGTCGAGCGATGCCGGAAGCATCGCTTCCTCGAACACGTCGCTGAATTCATTCATGTCCTTTTTCGCACGCTCGAGCGCCGCTTCCTGCGACACATAGTCAACTCGGGCAACTTCTGGAAAAGCGCTGACGTCGCCCATCGCGGCCGAAATGGCCTCGGCGGACGTTCCGTCGGACACGAATGCGCGGACTTCGACCCGCTCCTCCACTCCTCTCAATGCCTGCCGAATGTTCACGGCGACAAGAGCGAATAATCCGAAGGCGAACAACGAGAACGCGATCGTCACTATTCCGAGGATGCTCAAGAGCGGTGCACGCCGGCTTGCATTGAAAGCTTCGCGAACTGCCAGCATCTATTCTTCCGGCTCCACCGGAGCGGCCGGCCAGTTGCCTTCGTTTGGACCACCAATGGCCGGTTGGCCAAGCACCGGCGTGTAGCGCGTCTCCGGCGGCGGCGTCTCGGCTGAATCGAAAACGACGCGCCCGTGGTTCAACTCGATGGTGCGGGCCTCGTCCGCCTTGCGGACGATTTCCAGGTCGTGCGTCGCCATGATCACCGACGTCCCTGTCGCATTGATGTCGCGCAAAAGTTGAAAGATTCCGCGCGTGGCACGCTCGTCCAGATTTCCAGTTGGCTCGTCGGCGAGAATGAAGTAGGGATCGTTTACGAGAGCGCGAGCAATTGCTACACGCTGCTGCTCTCCTCCCGAGAGCTGACGCGGGAGCTGTGACGCCTTGGACGCCAAACCGACCTGCGTAAGAACGCGCGTTACGCGCTGTGGTATTGAACCCGACGGAGCGCCTGTTACCTCGAGCGCGAACGCTACGTTTTCTTCAGCGGTACGATCTTCGAGAAGGCGAAAATCCTGGAAAACGATTCCGAGTTTTCGCCGGAGCTGCGAAATATCCTTGCGTTTCGCGGATTTGGATTGAATTCCGTTCACCCAGACTTCGCCGTGGGACGGCGTTTCCTCCATGTACAGCAGCTTCAGAATTGTCGTCTTGCCAGACCCGCTGGGGCCGATCAGAAACACGAACTCTCCGCGCTTCACCTGGAGCGTGACGTGACTAAGGGCTACACGAGTTCTCGTGTATTCCTTAGCGACATCCTGAAGTCGGATCATACTGTCCTACTGGAGAGCTTGCGCGATGTCCGCGATGATGTCGTCCGCGCTCTCGATGCCGATGCTCATTCGAATGAAGCCGTCTGGCACCCCGATCGCCGCGCGCTCTTCGCTCGTCATGTGCGCGTGCGAGCTATACCGCGGCTCGACGACGAGGCTATCGACTCCGCCAAGGCTCGATGCATGTGTGATGAGCTTGAGCCTGCTGATGAAACGGTCGGCGGCCTCTGCGCCCCCGGCCAGCTCTATCGACATGAGGCCACCAAACCCCGTCATGATCTTCTTCGCGAGCGTGTGATCGGGATGACTAGTGAGTCCCGCATAGTGCACTCTTCCGATTTCCGGTTGCTTCTGACACCATTCGGCAACTTTCATTGCGTTTTCGTTGCTTCGCGTAATGCGAACGTCGAGCGTCTTCAGGCCTCTCTCGAGGAGCCAGCATGCGAATGGATCGGGGGCCTGACCCCATACCATCATCTTCTGGCGCACTTCCTCAATGTAAGACGCAGTTCCGGCTACCACGCCACACAAGATGTCCCCATGGCCGTTGAGGTACTTGGTGGCGGAGTGAATCACGACGTCGGCACCATGCTCGATCGGACGGCAGTTAATGGGGCTGGCTAGGGTCGAATCGATCACCAGCGCTACTCCCTGCGTCTTCGCAAGGATCGCGAGCTGGGTGAGATCGATAACGCGGGAGGACGGATTCACTGGCGACTCGACGAAAATCACGCGAGTGTTCTGCCTGATGGTGTTGCGCCACACTCGACGCTCGTCCGGGTTCGCGAAGCTGACCTCGATGCCCATCTGGACGAACTCTTCGGTGAAGAGCTTTCTCGTTCCACCGTAAATCCACGAGCTCGAGAGCAAATGATCGCCGGGTCGGAGCAAAGCCAGCAACGCGCAGGCAGTGGCTCCCATTCCGCTCGAGAGCACGAGCGCCGCTTCCGTGCCTTCCAGCATGGCAATTCGCTTCTGGACCACCTCCTCATTCGGCGTGTTGCCGTAACGCGTATAACGAAGACCTTCAGCCGTTCCCACGTGCTGAACGAAGTTCACCGACTGAACAAGAGGAAGCGCTACGGGCTCGCCGGCCTCGGGGCGCGGCGATCCGCCGTGGACGGCAATCGTCGCAAGGTTTTGCGGTTTGTGCTTTTTCGCGCCCGCCATCAGCCGAAGTGTTTGCCGCTGTTCGGCAGATCGGTATCGGGTTTCGATACAGTTACATATTCGGTGACCGTGACTCCCAATATGTCGCGGAGATAGACCTTCCCCTCAGCAAGTGAATCATCTACATGGAACTCGGCGAGCTCGCTCCGGCGCGGGCCTTCAACCCACACGAGCTCGCCATCCTGAAGGAGCCGGATGCGTGCCTCGGATGCTCTCATGCGCACGAGCGGGCCGCGTTCAGCGTCGCCTTTTCTTGTCGATACATATTCGGCGACAAACAATTTTGGCCGATAATTCCCGCTCAGTCTGAGCCGGATGTCCGGCATCTGGAATCGCTTCATGACACTTCTACTCCGGATCCGCCGGGTGTGCTCCCATCGTCCGCAAGAAGTCCACCCGGGTTGCGGCCCGCGGTCGCGCCGCGCACGGGGAAATACCCACTCTCCTGACGGATGATGAGGCGCCTCCGCCACAAAGTTTCGAGGAGGCGTTCAGCTGTCTCGCGCGGAACACCCGTTGCAATCGCAAAATCCGACGGCAGCGCCGAGCCCATCTCGCAAATTTTTTCCCACGCCGTGCGCTGTTCGCCATCAACGTGTCCGACAAGCTGAGCCGCACCGCCAGCGAGCTGCGTGACCAAAGCCAGACTATGCCGCTCGAGAACGACTTCGATCGCGTCCATGTGCGACTCGCTCATTCCGTAGAACACGAAATACACTTCACGTCTCGGGATATCGACGCTCACGTATTGCATCAGCAGCTTCGCAACGATTTCGTCAGCACATGAAAAGTCGAGCAGTCCGACGTGCGAGAAGTCGAGCACCGCGAGCGACTTGTCGCCGATTTCGTCGAGGTGATGCTCGATGCCGATGCGCACCGCGGCTCCCGTCGGTCGCGTGACGAGGTTGGAGTACAAGTCGCAGACGCTCCGCTTCAGCACGGTGCTGACGTCGATGTGGCTGATCATGTCACGGCCACCCTTTCTGGAATTGTGAGCTGAACCTGTGCTCCCGGGAATGACGCGAGATTCTTTTTGAGTGCCTCGTCCTGATCCCATTCCGGAATTATTGCGATGCGTGCCGTGCCACTGCGAATGCTGAGCTTGCCGTTCCACTGACCGATGAATTTCTTCACGCCAGCCAGGCCCTGACCGCGACCCGGATCGCGAAATCTGCTTACCCCCTGCATCAACGTCTGCTCGAGCGCCATGCCGTCATCCCACCGGTCGCTCGGACGCGGTGTCTGAATTGTCTCCAGAGATTTGCGGAAACCCATTCCACCATCAGAAACCGCGATCACTACCACCCAGCGGCCGAGTCGTTGTTGAAACTTGTAAGCCTGGACGGCGACGAAACCGCCGGTTCCGGCGTGTTCGATAACGTTTTGACAAACTTCGGAAAGTGCCATTGTGAACCTCATGGTCACTTTCGATTCGAGGTGCAGTTTTTCCTGTAGGATCGTCTGCGATCGCTCCTGGATGTTCGTGACGACGGTATGGATGTCCTGCGTCTGGGCGATGGGCGTCACTTCGAGAAGGACGCTCGACTCTGCACCGGAACGCGCGCGCGGCAGCTTCCCCGAAATGTCGTAGAGCGTCTCCGCGTACTTGAAAAAACTCGCCCTGCTCCAGTAAGAGGCAGTCTCTTCAGCTTCCGGAACGGCAAGCGTTGGGCGCTCGAGGCGAGTCTGGGCGACAGTCAGGAGCGCGGTGAGTCCGTAGGGCGAGGCCCACCGCGTGCGGCGTGCGTCGATCACGATTTTTTCGTCGGGGGGCAGCGGGGCCAGCTGGTCGAGGATCTGCTCGAAGGAATGGTCGTCGAGTGAATTCGGCACATTGATGATGGTCGTCACTTGACGCTCAATTCTCCTCTCAGGTGTTGCGCGAGGCCGGTCGCCCCGCGGTGATCGACGTTGCGTGCCGCGGCTGCCCCGGCCGCGGTCATCGCTGTGCGAATGTCTTCTCCAGCCAGCAGACGGGAGAAATATGTTGCTCCCCACACGTCTCCGCACCCTGTAGGATCGCCGCCCTTGAGATCGCGTGTGGGCGCGGCCGGAATGAGCTCGGTGCGCACAGCTCCGGTGACTGGCCCAAGTTGGTGTCTCTTGAGATCTTCGAGCTTTTCAAACCCGGGCTCCGCGAAGTACACAGCCCCGCGGGGACCGATGGTAACGAGCAGGAGCTTGACCCCCGAAGCGGTCGCCATCGCCGCCAGTTCCAGCGGGTCGGCTGCCATCATCGACATCTCGTCCTCGTTCACCTGAACGACGTCGAAGCACCGGAACCAGGCCGCAGCATTCGGCAGAGGCTGAAGCGTTCGCAGCCCGTCCGGCTGGCGAGCCAGGAAAATCGAGTGCATGTCGCAATAGATCGGACCCTTGAAGTGGGCTCGAATGAGCTGCGCTGTCTCGAGGTCGAGCTCGAATCCGCTGATGAGATTGATGTAGAGTGCGTCGAGGTCGGCCAGTAGTGGACTGAGACCAAGCCAGCTCCAGGCCGGAACTCCGCCGCTCAAATGCTCGCACCTGCGTTCGTCGCTCTGATAATGCAGAACGACGCGATTGTTCGGATAGGGAACTTCGATCGGCGCGGCGTCCGGCGCTGCGCGCTTCAGCCCGTGGAGAAACTCGCGTGCCTTTGGGGCCAGGTCATACCCTACCTTTGCGATTGGGACGAACTCCCAGTCATCCGGAAGGCCAGCCTCCAGTCCTCCAAGCGCGTAGGTGATACCGCCCCATTCTTCCACCGGTGCATCGCGCGGATCACGGCCGTGGATCACGTCCCAGACAAAACTCCCTATGACCCCGACGCGCTTGCGCGGAGCGCTCGATCGCTCTGTCTCGGTCTCGCCAAGGCGGGTGCCGCCTGTCACGGTTGATGATCTATTCATTTGCACGACGCAGTATAAGCTTATGCAGCCGC
>JBDSBT010000211.1:0-7005 GCA_039921425.1 Gemmatimonadaceae bacterium
TTAACAACGACCTGCCGGTCGAGCGCCGTTTCCGTGGCAACCCACACGCGCGACATCCCGCCCCCACCCAGCTCGCGCTCGAGGCGATACCGGTCGGCGAGCGCAGCGGCGAGCCGAGCTTGAACCGAATCCACAGGCGGACCACTCAACGCGCTGTCCGCCGGCTACTCGTCACCATGAGATTGCTTGAGAGAACAAAGTGCAGCGCTCGGACGCCGTGGATGACATCATCGTCCCCGGTATACCTACGACGAGGCGCGCCCACCGGCGGTTGAGGCCGAGACAGCGAAGGTTGCAGGCAAGTGGAGTGTGTGCCGTTCAAAGTCAAGGTTAGTTGGTATGACGCGGCTGGACCTCCACGGCAACGTGGTAGCAGGTTCACCCCACAAATATCAACGTGCTCATGGTCTTTCGACGAGGCACAAACCGGAGGTCAGCCAAGGATACAATAGGACTCGATCTTCACAAGCGCGAGAGCCAGATCTGTT
Source organism: Gemmatimonadaceae bacterium (assembly GCA_039921425.1). GTDB lineage: Bacteria > Gemmatimonadota > Gemmatimonadetes > Gemmatimonadales > Gemmatimonadaceae > UBA4720. The sequence goes on from JBDSBT010000211.1 coordinate 489, forward strand.
TTCTCGCCGAGGACGGAACGATCACCGAACAGCGAATTGTCACAGTCGCGAGCGCTTTAGCGCAGTGCTCGGCAATCGCTCGTCGGCGCGGATCATTCTCGAAGCATCAACAGAGAACGAGTGGGTTGCGCAGCGATGGGCCATTCAACAGGTGCGTCATCGCAGCGTCCAAGTCCTTAGATTTTGAACGGTGACGAAAAACGCATTCATCATAGACGGCGTCCGCTCGCCGATCGGCTCTTTCGGCGGGTCGCTCTCCACCGTCCGCGCCGACGACCTCGCCGCCCACAGCATCGCCGAGCTCATGCGGCGACACCCGTCAATCCCACCAGACGAGATCGCCGACGTCATACTCGGCTGCGCCAACCAGGCCGGCGAAGACAACCGCAATGTCGCCCGGTTGGCTCTCCTCCTCGCCGGACTTCCCGTTTCAGTGCCCGGCGAGACAGTCAACCGACTCTGCGCCTCCGGCATGAACGCAGTAGTCAACGCCGGACGTGCCATCACGAATGGCGACGGAGATCTCTACATCGCCGGCGGCGTCGAACACATGACCCGTGCACCCTACGTCATGTCAAAAGCAGCTCAAGCTTTCGCAAGAAACGCCGAGCTCTTCGACACGTCGATCGGCTGGCGGTTCGTCAACCCGAAGATGCGCGATACATATGGTATCGACTCCATGGGACAGACCGCGGAGAACGTCGCGAATCAGTTCGGGATTGTCCGGGAGGACCAGGATAAGTTCGCCCTCAACTCGCAGCAAAAAGCTGCCGCGGCCCGCGACAAGGGTCGTTTCGACCGCGAGATCGCACCGATCTCCATCCCAGCCGAGAAACGCGGAAAAGAGCCGACTTCGTTCGCAAATGACGAGTTCATCCGCGCTGACTCTACTTTAGAAGTGCTGTCCAGGCTGAAACCGGCTTTCCGCACCGATGGAAAGGGCTCGGTCACCGCCGGAAACTCGTCGGGCATCAACGACGGCTCAGCTGCCCTCATCATCGCCTCCGAACACGCGGTGAAGAGATACAACCTCACGCCGATGGCGCGCATCGTCTCATCCGCCGCGGCGGGTGTCGAGCCGCGCATCATGGGAATGGGCCCGGTCCCATCATCCCTCAAGGCTCTCGCAAAAGCCGGACTGACTCTCGATCAGATGAGCGTCATCGAACTCAACGAAGCGTTCGCCGCACAGTCGCTCGCATGCATCCGCGAGCTCGGCCTCGCCGACGACGACGCCCGCATTAATCCCAACGGCGGCGCCATCGCCATCGGCCACCCACTCGGTATGTCCGGCGCGCGACTCATTCTCACTGCGGCACACGAGCTCAAGGAAACCGGCGGACGGTACGCGCTCTGCACGATGTGCATCGGCGTCGGCCAGGGCATGGCGACGATCATCGAGCGCATGTGATCTTTGAGTTTGAAGGATTTCGACCGGTAGTCCACGAATCAGCATTCGTGCATCCTAACGCGACAGTGACTGGCAACGTCACGATCGGACGCGATGTCTACATCGGGCCCGGCGCGGCTATTCGCGGCGACTTCGGCGGCATCGTCATCGAAGACGGCTGCAACATCCAGGAAAATTGCACTGTGCACATGTTTCCCGGCGTAACAGTTGTCCTCGAAGCTGGCGCGCACATCGGGCACGGCGCGATCATCCATGGCGCACGCGTCGGATGCAATTCACTCGTCGGCATGAACTCGGTCATCATGGACAATGCGACCATCGGCGCCGAATGCGTCGTCGGCGCACTCTGCTTCGTGCCGGCCAATATGCAGATTCCCGATCGCAAAGTCGTCGTTGGAAATCCGGCAGAGATCATCAAGGACGTTAGCGACGAGATGATCGCGTGGAAGACCGAAGGAACGAAGATCTACCAGCAGCTTCCCAAGCGGCTTCACGAAACTCTGAAGCCGTGTCAACCACTGCGCGAGCCCGAGCCAGATCGGCCAACGCAGCAAACCGGATACAAGACCTGGAAAGAACAACGAGACCAATGACAGCCAGACTGAGAAGCTACGCACAGGGACAATGGATCGAAGGCACGGGCAATGGAGTGGAACTTGTCCATGCAGTCACCGGCGAAACGATCGGTGAAGCATCGAGCGAAGGACTCGACTTCAACGGAATGCTCGAATACGCCCGCGCCACCGGAGGCCCGAAGCTCCGCGCGATGACTTTCCACGAGCGCGCGCGAATGCTGAAGGAGATGGCCAAGTACCTGATGGAGAGAAAAGACGAGTTCTACAAGCTCTCCGAAGCCACTGGTGCTACAAAAACCGATTCGTGGGTCGACATCGAAGGCGGGATCGGGACGTTCTTCGCATACTCGAGCAAAGGTCGCCGAGAATTCCCGAACGAGACCTTCTATATGGAAGGGAGCGTCGAGCCACTGTCGAAAGACAACAGTTTTGTCGGCCGGCACATCTGCGTTCCGCTCGAAGGAACCGCAGTCCACATCAACGCATTCAACTTCCCCATCTGGGGCATGCTCGAAAAGCTCGCCCCAACCTTCCTCGGCGGCATGCCCGCGCTCGTGAAGCCGGCGACCGTTACTTCTTACCTGACTGAAGGAATGGTGCGCGCGATGATCGATTCGAAGATCATGCCCGAAGGCGCGCTTCAATTGATTGTCGGCAGCACAGGTGATCTCCTCGATCACGTCATCGGCCAGGACGTCGTCACGTTCACCGGCTCGGCGACAACGGGCAGAAAGTTGAAGGCCGGCAAGGCGATGATCGAGAACTCCACGCGATTCAATCAGGAAGCAGACTCGCTCAACTTTTCGATGCTTGGCCCCGAGTCGAAGCCGGGCTCGGAAGAGTTCGACTTGTTTGTGAAGGAAGTCGTTCGCGAAATGACAGTAAAGGCTGGACAGAAGTGCACGGCAATACGCCGGACCATCGTTCACGAGTCGATGGTTGACGATGTAATCAAGGCAGTCAGCAAACGGCTCAGCTCAGTAAAAGTTGGCGATCCGCAGGTCGAAGGAATTCGTATGGGCCCGCTCGTCGGCAAATCGCAGGTGAGTGACGTGAAGGCGAACGTCGATCTGTTGAAGCAGGGGTCGCAGCTCGTCTTTGGAGATCCGGACAACTTCGACGTCGCATCAGGCGACAAGTCGAAGGGCGCTTTCTTCCCGGCTACCCTTCTCTACTGCGATTCACCCTTCACGACCGATGCGCCGCACAACATCGAAGCGTTCGGTCCGGTGAATACGGTGATGCCTTACAAGAGCGTCGAGGAAGCTGTCGAGCTCGCGAAGCGGGGACGCGGCAGTCTCGTCGGATCCCTCTTTACGTCAAACGACAAAGTTGCAAAGAGTGTTATCCTCGGAACCGCGTCGCACCACGGCCGCATCATGGTGATCGACAAGACGAGCGCGAAGTCGTCCACCGGTCACGGATCGCCGCTTCCGGGACTCGTGCACGGCGGACCGGGTCGCGCTGGCGGTGGAGAGGAGCTCGGTGGCGCGCGCGCGGCCCTTCATTATATGCAGCGCACTGCACTCCAGGGCTCGCCCACAACACTCACGCACGTCTCCAATGAATGGATCAAGGGCGCCGCAACGCCGACCGATCGCATTCACCCGTTCAGAAAGTATTTCGATGAGCTGGAGATCGGCGAAACCCTCATCACGCATCGACGCACGGTAACGGAAGCCGATATCGTGAATTTCGCTGGCATCAGTGGCGACTTCTTTTACGCGCACATGGACGACATCGCAGCGAAGGATTCGTTCTTCGAGAAACGTGTCGCTCACGGATACTTCGTTCTCTCCGCAGCGGCTGGACTGTTCGTCGATCCCGCGCCAGGGCCGGTGCTCGCGAATTACGGTCTCGACAACCTGAGATTCGTGAAGCCGGTGTACGTTGGCGACACGATTCAGGCGCGACTCACCTGCAAGCAGAAGACGGCAAAAGACACGCAGCCGGACATTGTCCCGCAAGGCGTTGTCGCGTGGGATGTGGAAGTCACCAACCAGGACGCCGAGCCGGTAGCGGTGTACACAATTCTTACGCTAGTGAAGCGGAAGGCGGACGCGGGAGATCCCGATGCCAACGATCCCGCGGTCGAGAATCCCGCAAGTCCACAAGCACCCCACGCGAGAGAACCGCAGGCGACTGACGGGCCAACGCTACCAGTGTAGCGGGGCTAGCCTCGCGGTCAACCCACGCGGGGCATGATCGGAACGCTCTGAGTCTTCATCGGCGAGATATCGCCTTCGGGCGATCTTTCTGCTCCCGGCACTTCCCGTGATGCCGAGCCCGATTGAAGCCGGGCCATGAACCGCTGCTTTTCTTTCATGCTGCTCATGTCAACGAGCAGACTGCTCGTCGCCGCCTCGATTTTCCGAAGACGTTCCTCCATCTCGGCCATCCCGTCTTTGCGCGTGGGTTGTTCGCCTCTATTCAGGCGATAGAACGCCATGATGAGGTTCTTGCCGACAAATCCCGTCACCGCGACAAGGACGACAAGCATGAATAATCCGCGAGGGTCGAGGAACATAACAACCGGACGTATTCGAGTATTCCGGAGTTTCAGGTTGCTGCGAGAGTTTGCCCGCCCACCCGAAGTTCTTTCGGTGGAGCCGCGGCCAAATGGCGCTACGGCTTGTCCAGAAGGGCTCGGACCCGGGGAAATAGGGCATGGATCTCATCGAGTGACACCGAGCCGGCGGATAGCCTGAACCATCCGGTATCTCCCCGAATCCCGAAGGCCTGGAAGGGCACGACCGCCACTCCGGCTGCTTCCAATAGAAGCTTCCGGATATCCTCGTCGGTTTCGAGCAGCCGGCCATCGACTGTTTTTCCAAGCAGCCTGAATTGGGCTGAAAAGTAGATCGCACCCTGGGGGTTGATCGAATCGACTGGGAAGCCATCAGCCTTTAATGCGGTGAAGCCTTCATGCATCGCGTTCAGTCTTTCAGCCAGCCGCGCATCCATTTCGATCCGGAATTCCGCGATCGCTTCGGCGTCGTTGAGGAACGACGCGACTGCGACTTGTTCCGCGCGAGGAGCCCACGCCCCGGCGTGCGAGAGGATGTCTCTCACCCGAACACCAAGCGCCGGCGGAATCAACATCCAGCCGAGTCGGAGGCCCGTTCCCGCATAGGCCTTCGACACGCCGTCAGCCGAGATCACGTATCGCGCGCACTCGGGGACGACGGCTGCGGGATAGACATGCTTCCGCCCGTGCGACACGAGTGCCCCGTACATCTGATCGTGAAGCACGAAGAGCGGACGCTTTCCGTTCGCTTCACGTTTTCTATTTTCTTCAACCACCGCGCGAAGGATGTCACCGAGCTGCTGCTCCGACATCACAGTGCCGGTGGGATTTCCAGGCGAACAGAGGCAAAGCATCGCCGCGTCGCCCAAATACGGAAGGAAATCTTCGACGGTCGGCTGGAAACCATTTTCGAGCGTTGACTCGACGACGATCGATTCACCGCCCGTCAACCACGAGTACGAATCGTTCTGCCACGACGGAACAGAGAACAGAACCTTGTCGCCCGGATTGATGATCGCGCGGTACGCTCCATACAGAACGGGACGCCCACCGCTGCAAGCCACAATAGCGTCGATGGGATAGCGCACTCCGGCAGTACGGGCGACATAGTCGGAAATCGCCTGGCGAAGCACAGGCAGCCCTTCAGGATTCGGATAATTCGTCTCGCCACGCGCGACCGCGTCCTGAATTGCCCGTGAGAGCTTTTCAGGAATCGGGAAATACCGCGGATCGAAATCTCCGACAGTGAGATTCACGACTGTCTCGCCGCGAGCGAGCATTGCTCTGACTTGACGGGTAATCTTGAGAATTCCCGACTCGTGAAGGCCGCGCGCGGCGACCGATAATGCAGTGTCGAGTGACTGCTGGTCGCCGAAGTCGAGCTCTTTCACGGCTGGCTGGTTCATGCGCGGATTCTACTCGGATGGAGTAGGTGAGTCCAGCACGTTATACTTGGCGTTCCACCTGTCTCTCCAGCCCCGGAACGAGTCCATGAGATGCCTAGTCGCAATGGTCGCGCTGGCCACGATCACGAATACCATGTCAGCACAGGCCACTGAAAAGGATTTCGCGCGTGCGCGAAGAATCCTCTCCTCCACCATCCTCATCGACGGACACAATGATCTGCCCTGGGCGATCCGTGAGAGTAAAACGGCCCCCATGGACGTCGCGGCTTACGACCTCCGAAGGCACACGGGCGGGATGACCGATCTCGACCGCCTCAAGCAGGGCATGGTCGGCGCCCAGTTCTGGTCCATCTACATCCCGGGAGAGGTCAAAGATTCAGGTTACGCTCGCATGCAGCTCGAGCAGTTCGACATCGCCCGCCGCTTCATCGCGATGTACCCCGAGCGACTCCAACTCGCTCTCTCGGCCGCCGACATCCGCAATGCTTTCAAGCAGCACAAGATTGGATCGCTCCTCGGCATGGAAGGGGGCCACGCAATAGAGAACTCTCTTGGCGCATTGAGGTCGTACTACGCGCTTGGCGCGCGGTACATGACG
>JBDSBT010000212.1:0-1909 GCA_039921425.1 Gemmatimonadaceae bacterium
CGCGTGGACGAACTTCTTCCTCGACGAAACCGGCAACGGCGTCGCGGAACATCTCTTCTTCTTCGGAGAGAGTAGTGAGTGCTGGGCGAGCGTCAGTTTGCGTGGTCATTTGGATATTGCGGCGACACGCACCGTTCCTGCTCGTTCATCGACGACCACAGTTCGAGCCCCCGGCTCATGGATTACTCCAGAAGTTACGCAGGCGTTAGCGGAAATCACGACGAAAACCAGAAATCGAAGCGATCGCATCTCTTTACCTCGGCTAAGTCTGTGCAATGACGCCAGATCAGGTGCGTTGGGATGTTGCGAGAGGCTCAACCGCCTTTGCTCTGCACGCGTCCCCGCAAAGCTGCTCGGAGCATGCGGGATCCCAGCATCTGTTGCCTGCCTGCTGATCAAAGGATGCATCTACTGGAAGGCCGGCGCGGTCGAGAATGATCTCGCCGAGTTTTTCGTGAACTCCGAACGCGGCGGTTACCGAGAAGGTTACACCGGGAAACGACGTCGCGACTTCGGCGACCATGCGCGGAATATCGGACGTGGAGTGACGGCCCGGAGACAGCATGTACGGGAACACCGTGATGTCGGTCGCTCCGGCCTCGACGCAGCTCGCGAATCCCGCGGCGACTGATGGCTCGGACAGTTCCATGTGTGCTGGCTGGACGATTACACCAGATCCGACCATGGCCTGAACGAGGTTCGACATGCAGACGAGCATGTCGTTGGCTTCCGGCTTCCTGGACCCGTGGTCCACAAGTAGTATCGCTTTCATATCCACGGAAGATGACGGACGGGCGACCGTTGGGAAAGTGCGCCATGACATGGTCCGTCAAAGAAGAGGTGTTGGTTGAGCGCCTGGCTGGTTCGTCAGCCACACTGTGGCGAAGAGTTAATTAGCCCTCTGCTATGGGTTGCGATTGGTGGTGCTTCCGGGCGAGAAGCGCCTGGTAACGAGGATGGCTGTGAAGCGGCTCGAAGTCTGAATCGTTCTCGATCCAGTCCCAATGCCCAAAACCCGCGTTGACCGAGCGCTCGAGCATCGACACGGCATCGTCAATCTCGCCGCTCAGCGAGTAGATGCAGGCAACATTGTAAAGAACGGTCGCATCGTTGGAGTTGATCGCCAACGCCTGATTCGCCCAGTCTCTCGCCTTGCCGCCTTCGCCCAATCGCGCGAGTCCGACGCCACCCATGTAAAGCGCGCGGGGGTCGTCAGGATTCAGCTGGAGTCGCTTTGTCGCCGCGTCCAGCCGTCTTCGATACGCGCGCTGGGCGTCGGCAGTACGACCCATTGCCGCGTAGGTGCCGCCAAGTAGACCGGGTACGACATAATCCTCGGGCCTGAGTTCTGAAGCGCGCTCGAACATTTCCGCCGCGCGCTCGAGTTTTCCCTGAGCGCGCAGCGCGCGGCCGAACATGTACGGCGCATCGAAGAGTTGAGGATTGAGACGCATCGCAGTTTCGAACTCCGTCCCCGCCTCCACATGGTTCCCACTCAGCGAAACCGCATGACCGCGCGCAACGTGCGCCTCGGCCAGCTCGGGACCAAGCTCGAGCGCGCGACGGCTCGCAGTGTCGGCATTTCGCAGGTTCGCGTCCGATGCGTCGAAGTTCGTGTAGAGAAGGGAGCACGAGTCGGCCCATCCAGCATACGCGAGCGCGTAAGTCGGATCGATTTCAATGGCTCGGGTGAACATCTGCCGGGCAAACTCTAGCGCTGACTTCTGAAACTGGTGAAAGAACTGGCGGCCGCGCAGATAGCACTCGTACGCTTCGACGTTCGCGGTCGGCACTTTTTCGATCGCCCGCTTTTCGTCTTCACTGAGAATGACACGCAGTGCCTTGACAATGTTCTGAGCGATCTCGTCCTGGATCGCGAAGACGTCTTCCATGTCGCGGTCGTATCGCT
>JBDSBT010000213.1:0-6391 GCA_039921425.1 Gemmatimonadaceae bacterium
GCCCAGGCTTTTTCGCCTGGCTTGTAGGCCACGCATGGTTCGTAACGTCCGGGCGTTTCTACGTAGCGCATCGCCTTGGTGTAGCCGATCTCCGAGGTGAAATAGCCGAGCAGCGCCAGCTCCTTCATCATTCGGAAATAGTGCGCGGGCGGATTCTCGGTGATCGCTGTCGCCGCACTGACACGGGCGCCTTGCGCCTCTTCCTTCCCCTGATCGCTCGAGGATGCCGCAGCCTTCTCGCGCTCTGCTTTTGCCCGGGCTTCCATGTAGGTCTTCTGATCCCTGTCGAGCGCCTCGAGAACCGCCAGACGCTGCTGCGGTGTGGCCTTCATGAACGTGACTTTGTGCGCCTTTTGTGTCGCTTCGTCGATTGCAGGTATCCCTTTGCGAAAGACTTCTCTGTCGCGCGCGTCGTAGGTGTCCGTTACCATGAGCGCCATGAACGCGCCCGTTTTCGCTGCCTTGGCGCCCGGCGTGCTCGTCTCCGGAAGAATCGTGTCGGCCACTTCGTCCAGGAACGCGATCTCATCGGCTGTAAACGGCGCGTCTGTGTTTGGTGTGGACTCGGGGCGACAGCCGGTGAGCAACGCGCTTCCGCCAACGAGCGCGACTCCTCCAAGCAATGCCGAGACGCGGAGAACTGCCTCGCGGCGAGTGATCATCTCGCGTTCGCCGATCATGTCATTCGAAGGCATCGATGATTCTCCGGTTACAGGTTGCGACGGCTGAGCTCTTTCACCGCGTGGTCCGCTGCGCGCGCAGTCAGGGCCATGTAGGTGAGCGAGGGGTTCTGACACGCTGCCGATGCCATGCACGAGCCATCGGTGACAAAGACATTAGGCGCGTCCCACACCTGGTTATGCGAGTTGAGCACGGACGTCTTCGGATCGCGTCCCATTCGCGCGGTGCCCATCTCATGAATTCCCGCACCTGGGAAATACGTCTTGTCGTACGTGTGCACGCCCGTCGCGCCGCATTGCTCGAGCATCTCGGCCATATCGTTTGCCATGTCCTTGCGCATCAGGCGCTCGTTTTCGCCTGTAGCGCAGTCTATCCTGATCACCGGAAGTCCCCACTTGTCCTTCTTCGTCTGATCCAGCGAAACCTGATTGGCGTGATTCGGGAGCATCTCGCCGAAGGCCGTTGCTCCGATTTCCCAACCTCCAGGCAGTGACAGCGAGTCCTTGAACGCGCCGCCAACTCCGAGCTCCGCAACGGCGCGCGACCATCCATCGCGCCCTGCGCTGCCCTGATAACCAAACCCACGGAGATACTCCCGCTTGTCGCCGAACAGATTTCTGTAGCGCGGAATGTAGAAGTCGTTGGGCCGGCGTCCGTAGTAGTACTTGTCCTCCAATCCCTCGAGCCCGCCCGACGCGCCGACGCGGAAATGGTGGTCCATCAGGTTATGCCCGAGCTCGCCCGAGCTGCTTCCAAGACCGCCAGGCCAGACGTTCGTGGCCGAGCGCATGAGGAGCCACGTGGAATTGAGCGTGGAGGCGCAGAGGAATATGACCGGTGCCTCATAGTCGGTCGTCTGATCGGTGACGGCGTCCAGCACGCGAACTCCCGTGGCGCGTTTCCTGTCCGGGTCATAGAGCACTTCGCTGACAATCGAGAATGGCTTGAGGGTAAGACGTCCTGTCTTCGCAGCAGCCGGAAGAGTTGACGACTGGGTGCTGAAGTATGCGCCGTATGGACATCCGAGCCAGCAGGCATCCCGGTATTGGCAGGCAGAGCGACCCTCGTGTGCCTGACTAAGGTTGGCGACACGGCCGGGAATGATGTGCCGTCGGCCATCAAACAGTTTCCTGAGACGTCCAGCGACGACCTCCTCGCCGCAGTTCAGTGGCATGGCCGGAAGGAATTGTCCGTCGGGTAACTGCGGCAGGTTCTCGAGCGAGCCGGATATTCCAGCGTGGCGCTCGACATAGTCATACCATGGAGCAAGATCGGCGTAGCGAATTGGCCAATCGGTTGCCACTCCGTCGCGCAGGTTTGCCTCGAAGTCGAACTCGCTCCATCGATAGCTCTGCCGGCCCCACATCAGCGATTTTCCGCCGACCTGATAACCCCGGAACCAGTCGAAACGTTTGACCTCAGTGTAGGGCGAATCCTTATCGGAAGCCCAGAACGAGAGATTCTTTTCATTCAGCGGATAGTCGCGCTTGAGAACAGGATACAGCTCCTCCATCGCCTTGGTGCGTCCGCCGCGATGAGGATACTGCCACGGCGCTTTCGTGGCGTTGACGTAGTCCTTTATGTGCTCGACGTTCCGCCCGCGCTCGAGCAGCAGGACACGAAGCCCTTTCTCGGTGAGCTCTTTTGCGGCCCACCCTCCTGAGATCCCGGACCCCACGACAATTGCATCGTAATCAGGCTTCTGCACGTGCACCCTCCCTCGGCTAATGCGCGCCAATGGATCTGATTATCTGTCGAACTCCAACAAAGATGTCGCCATGAACGTCGAATCGCGAAAGGTAGAGCTGGCTGTTCGGATCCGTGAATCGGAAAAGCTGGCGGTTCCCCGGGCCGTCAATGTCGACCTTTCTTCCTCGATAAACGCGTCATGGTTCGCCCCGTGAAGGAATATGCTACTCCGCGTTGCAAGGTTCTGCGAGTACTTACAACACTGGCAGGTGCCAATCGCGGCATCGGGTGCGTTGTGCCGTTGGGTTCGTGGAGACAGGGCGTAACGTCTCAGCCCATTCGGAGGGACAGGCGGAGAACCGCCGGAGCGGTGATCTCTCTCTTGATGCGGCCCTCGCGGATCTCAAACTCTCGCTTCATAATAACGGGAGTGGCTACTCGGTCGGCGCCGGCGTGGCGTGGGGTGTCTTATTTTGCCTATCTTTGCGCGCTGGGCCATCTATTCCGTCACGGAGTGAGGTTTCTATGAGCTTGCGTTCAATGCACCCCATAGCGTTTCTAGTCGCGCTTTCAGCGCTCGCCCTCACCGGGTGCGGTTCGGACGGCGCCATCACAACTCCGCCCGTCTGTGTTGCAGGAGACGCGAGTTGCGATGATAGCTTCGCTCTTCGCGGCCTGTACACCGGCACCCTCACGACCGGCGGCCAGGACTTCATCTGGCGCCTGGACATTCCCCGAACAGTCAGCGGACCCTTCAAGTTCACGGGAACCGCTTCGGAAGACTTCGGGCTCCGACGCACGGCGCAAATCACTGGGCAGGGAAACTACAACCATCCCGCAATAACGTTCTCAGCAACCCTGACGTTCCCTGATGGTACGGCGTCGCATGGATTTGTTGGTACCGTCGCGAACTCCCGCGACACCTTCACAATGAATGGGACTTTCGTCAATGACCCTCCTACTACATACCGTCGCTGAACCACTCGTCGCGAATACCGCGATGAGCGTTCCAGTAATGGTGACGTGATGCGGCGAGTAGCCCGAAGGAGAAATCGGACGCAGCAAGGCGACCCGAAACGATGCTTTAGAAGCTCCCCTGCCTTTGCTGCGTGCAGCCGATTGTACGATCACCGGTCCCCTTGGAACAGCGGCTATGGCTGCTACAAAAACTGTCCGCCGGGCGAGCGGGACGTCGTCAGGCCTTTTGAAGTTTGAGGCGTGCCCTGAATCGCTGGAACCTCGGATCGCGATGCAGGTCGTCGAACGTTGGACCCATGATGAAGCTGTTGATCGAGCGATCGTCGATTGCCTTGTCGAGCCATTCGAAGGTCTGATCCAAATCACCGAATCCCGCGTGCACGATAGCAACCTGGAAAGCACCTCCTCCCGTGCGCTTCTGCCGCGTGATCAGGTCGGCAAGAATGCGACTGGCCTCATCGCGCTGACCTGCGCGCGCCAGCATGTGGCCGAGAAGGGCTTGAAAAAGTGGATCGCCGGCTTCCGCTGCTGGACGTAGCGCGGCGATTGCCTCAGGCAGCATCTGTTTTTTACCGTAAACCTGCGCGATTGCGAACGACACGACCTGAAGCGGAGGCTCCACCGCGGCGAGACTCTGCAGCTGAGCCAATGCTTCGTCGTACCGCCGCATTCCGTAAAGCCCTGAGGCAACAGCGCTGAGCGCGTAAGGATTGAGCGGATCGGTCTCCAACGCACGACGCGCTTCCGCCAGCACTTCTTCTGGCCCGCCACTCCACGCCTGCAGATGTGACAACGACTTGCGATAAACTGAACGGGACGGATCGAGCGCAATCGCGCGTCTTATTGCCGTGCGCGCTGCCGGAAAATCGAGAGTCGCCTCCAGCACACGACCCAGCGAGTAGTGCGCCTCGGCGAGTGTTGCATCCAAAGCAATCGCTTTTCGGGCTTCACTTTCGGCAAGTGCTAGCAACTTCAGAGGCGGCACTCCCGGGTCGCTCGCGTTGCGCGCTCGCCGGACGTACGCTATCGCCAACCCGGCGTGAGCGGCTGCATAGGTAGAATCGATCGCGATCGCCTGATTGAAATATTCCTCAGCTTTCCAGATGCCACTTTGACTCCGAAGAAGGATCGGGTCCGATCCGCGCAGGTAGAGCTCGTAGGCCGCGATGTTCCGGGGATGTTGCCGGGCGAACTGTCGATCTCGGTCGAATCGAAGCCCCAGTTCCCCGATAACTGCGCGAGCGATCTCCTCCTGGACTGCGAATGTCTCCTTGAATTCCCGATCGTAAGACTGCGACCAGCGCGTCGCCCCATCCTTTCCATCAACCAGACGGACCTGAACATGAACGCGAGAGCCGATCTTCTGTAACGCGCCCTCGAGGATGTTCGATACGCCGAGGGTGTCGGCAATTTTGCGAACGTCGATCTCGCGACCCTTCAATGCTGCGACAGATGTACTCGCGATCACGCGCACATCGCCCGCGCTTGCCAGCGTTGTGATCAATTCCTCCGTCATGCCTGTGGCCAGCGCGGCGTCGGGGGAATCAGGGCCGAGATTCGCGAGTGGGAGCACCGCGATCGACGGTCTCGCTCTATTTGTCGCCGACCGGTTGAGCAAAGATTCGTCACGCAGATTTCGCCAGGCTGGCAAGCCAATCACCAGCAGAAGCAGCATCAGAGTGACCGTGACAACAGTGCCGCGACGTGAGAAAAACGATCGTCGCGAAGTCGTCCTGTCCGATGGAAGCGCCTGCTCGAGATCTGCCAGGACTGCCGCCGCGCTCGCGTGTCTATTGGCGGGATCCTTCTGGAGAAGTCGGTCGACGATGCGCTCGAGCGCTGGTACAATTTCCGGGCACCGCTTGGAGATCGGCTCTGGATTCTCATTGAAAATCGCCTGGAGGACCGCGGGCGCGTTCGCTCCCCTGAACGGCCGCACGCCCGCGAGCATCTCGTAGAGAAGTACTCCAAGTGACCAGAGATCGGTGCGCTGATCCAATGCGTCATCCCGGGCCTGTTCTGGAGACATGTACGCTACGGTGCCGCGGGTACTGCCCGAGCTCTTGCGGTTCGCATCAACAGGGATCGCGAGTCCAAAATCCAGCAGACGCACGGTGCCGTCGGACCCCAGCATGACGTTGCCCGGCTTCACATCACGGTGGACGATCCCACGCGCGTGCGCCGCGGCCAGACCCCGCGTAATCTGAATTGCCGTTGCAACCGAGTCCGGCACTGACATGGCACCTCGGCGCAGTTGTTCCTTCAGCGTCACGCCTTCATAACAAGGCATGGCAATGAACAGCCGATTGTCGTCCGACTCCCCGATCTCATGGATGCTGCAGACGTTCGGATGATTCAGGGCCGCCACTGCCCTCGCCTCAATCAACAGGCGCTCCTGCGCATCGGGTTCGGCCCCCAGTGAGGATGGAAGAAACTTGAGCGCAACATCGCGGTGGAGGCGTGTGTCGTGCGCACGGTACACGGTTCCCATTCCACCGCTGCCTATGAGCGACACGATCCGATAGTGACCGACCACATGTCCCTCAGGAAGCACTGGATCCTGTGGCTGATATCGAGGACTATCGTCCCCGTCGATCGAGAACGAAGAGGCAAACACGGCGGCGCCGAGGCGATCGAAAAACTCATCGGCGTTGTCGGACTCCTCGAGGAGCGACATGACCTCCACGCGCAGTTGCGAATCACTCGACGACGCATTCTCTACGTACGCGGACCGTGCTGCTGGCTCGAGAGCCAGCGCTTGTTCGAAGAGTCGTTCGGCTTGCTCGCTCATTCTGTTTCCTCGAGAGATTGCTTCAAGTCTCTATACAACCACGCCTTCGCTGCTACCCACCCTCGCATGACGGTTGCTGGAGCTATGCCGAGTGCGGTCGCCGTATCCTGAATTGTCATGCCTCCGAAAAATCGGCATTCGACGATTCGGCTTTGCCTTGGATCGTGCTGCTCGAGCCGGCGGAGAGATTCGTCGAGCGCAATGAGTGTCGTCGAGCGCGCATCGTCAACATTTTCAGAAACGTTGACCGCG
>JBDSBT010000214.1:0-4704 GCA_039921425.1 Gemmatimonadaceae bacterium
TTTTCGGTCAGGCTGTTGGTGGATCGTCCGGTGTCCCAGTGTTCGTCATTGAGGGAACGTAGTACTTCTCAACGTACTCCTCGACCATGCGTCGCGCTGTGAACTTCTCCGCGGCAACGCGCATGGCGTTCTTCATCATCCTAATCCATTCGCGCGGAATTCCGTCCGGCCGATTGTAAAAACGCGGTACCACTTCGGTCTCCAGCAGCGAATAAAAGTGGCTCGCCGTTTCCGCGTCCGCTTGCTCGGTGCTCGAAGCGAAGGGAATTGACCAGCCGTTTGTCCCATCGAATCCTTCTTCCCACCAGCCGTCGATGGTGCTCAGCTGAGGAATTCCATTCAATGCCGCTTTCATGCCGCTGGTCCCGGACGCTTCCATGGGAACAATCGGAAGATTCAGCCAGAGATCGACTCCCTGCACGAGCAGATGCGCAATGTGCATGTCATAGTCTTCCAGGAACGCCACTCGGCCCTCGAATTGAGGGTCACGCGTGAAATGATGCACGTCCTGGAGAATTTTCTTGCCGGGTGTGTCTTCGGGATGCGCCTTGCCCGCGAAAATGATCTGGACAGGGCGTGAGGCATTCACGAGGATCGACCGCATCCGCTCGACATCGGTGAACATCAGGTTAGCACGCTTGTACGTCGCGAACCGCCGCGCAAAACCGATCGTCAGGGCGTCCGGATCCAACATCAGGCCCGAACCGACTAGGGCCGCAGCCTCCTTTGGACGCTCGGCGAAATTACGACGCGCTTCCTCTCTCACGAGGCGCATGAGAGCGGCCTTGAGCTGCAGGTGCACGTGCCAGAGCTGCGCGTCGTCGAGCGAAAGAACACGATCCCAGGCTCCTTCCTCGGAAAAGTGCGATTCCGAAGGAGAACCGAGTTTCGGATCGAGCAGCTCCATCACCGAGTTCGCCATCCACGTCGCCAGATGCGTCCCGTTTGTCACGTGTCCAATCGGTACAGACTCAGCTTCGCGACCAGGCCACAGACCTTTCCACAGCTCACGCGTGACAACGCCGTGCCTGAGCGAAACCCCGTTAATGCGCCGCGAAAGGCGAATAGCCGTGGATGTCATGTGAAACATCGTATTTCCCGGGACGGGATGCTTTCCGATTGCGAGGAATTGTTCGGCGCCGATTCCCATTTCCTCCCACACCGGACCGGAGCAGCTCACGATCTGGTCGCGATCGAAGGTGTCATGCCCTGCGGGCACCGGGGTGTGCGTCGTGAAGGTGCTCGACGAGCGCACCTTCGACACAGCCTCGTCGAAGGACATGCCCGCGACTGTCAGCTCCCGAATTCTCTCGACGAGCATGAACGACGCATGGCCTTCGTTCGCATGCCAGGCCGATGGATCGTAACCAAGTGCCCTCAGCACGCGAACGCCGCCGACTCCAAGCAGCCATTCCTGCCGAAGGCGCATGGCGGGACCGCCGGCGTAGAGCTTACTCAACAGCTGCCGGTCCTCGGCGTGGTTCTCCTCGATATCGGTGTCGAGGAGGATGATCGGCGTTCGTCCCGCAATCAGCCGCGATGCACGGACGTGAATGTCGCGGCCGAACGTGTTGACGATTGCCAGATAGGATTCGCCGCCAATACCGGGCAGCGGAGTGATTGGCGTCCGCTCCGGATCGAAATTGACATCCGAGTCTTCCTGCCAGCCATCCATCCGGATGCGCTGGTCGAAGTAACCCGCGCGATAAAGAATGCCGACACCAACGAGGGGCACGCCGAGGTCTGATGCTGCCTTGCAGTGGTCGCCGGCAAGCACACCAAGTCCACCGCTGTAGATCGGTACGGAGCTATGAAGACCGAATTCTGCGCAGAAATATGCGATCGTCTTCTTGCGCTGATCTGGGTGCTCACGGCTGAACCACGCATGATCGAAAGACGCCTCGGCCGCCAGCCAGCTCATCACCGCATCGTATTGCTCGAGAAAATCCGCGTCTGTGGAAAGTGCGAGGAGACGAGACGGCTCAATTCTGCTGAGCAGGTCGACCGGGTTGTGGCGGCAGAGGTGCCAGAGGTTCTCGTCGATCGAACGGAACAGCGCGCGTGCTTCGCGATGCCAGCTCCATCCGAGATTATTGGCTATGTCGGCCAGCCCCCGAATACGCTCGGGAGTGTTGGGTGGATTCTTCGCGGGCATCAGTTCGAGTTTTGGGTCGTCAGCGGCTGGTGAAAAGTATACCAATCCTGACTACTACCGGGCTGGGTGATGGCCATCAACGCCACCGGTATCACCGTCAACTTGTCAGCATTCGCCTTCATCGTTTCTTGCGAATTCCTCAATCACAGTAAGATCGCAGTCTGCAAATCGGGATAAATGATGATGCGGGACCACGGGACCACTGGCAAATCCGCGATGCGCAAGGCTTTGTGGCATATCCTGCCGCTGATCCTGCTCTCCTATTTGTGCGCATACATGGATCGCGTGAACGTCAGCTTCGCGGCTGTCCAGATGAACGTCGATCTGTCGTTCAGCGCGACGATCTACGGGTTTGGCGCCGGCTTGTTCTTCCTGGGCTATTCGCTGTTCGAGGTTCCATCGAACATGATGGCAGTGCGCTACGGGTCTCGTAAATGGCTTGCGCGGATCATGATTACATGGGGACTGCTGTCGGTGGGGATGATGTTCATCCGCACGCCGATGCAGTTCTATGCAATGCGCTTTCTGCTCGGCGTGGCGGAGGCGGGATTCTTCCCGGGTGTGATCTATTATTTCGCATCCTGGTTCCCGGCCGAATATCGCGGCCGCGCGGTCAGCCGCTTTTACGTCGCGGCCCCGCTGGCCTCATTGGTAATGGGCGGAGTTTCAGCGCGACTGCTCGGCCTCGACGGGCTTGCCAGCCTTCGCGGATGGCAGTGGCTGTTCCTCGTTCAGGGGCTGCCGTCTGTGCTCGTCGGGCTGATCGTGTTGCGGTTTCTGCCCGACAAGCCCGCCACCGTGCCTTGGCTGACCACCGACGAGAAAGCGTGGATCGAGGTTGAGCTGGCGCGCGAGGCTGCGCTGATCGGTGAACCAGAAGGCCACAACTTGCTTTGGTTGCTCGGCAATCCGAGGGTGCTGCTTCTGGCGGCGACAGGAATTCTACTCATCGGCGTGACAACTACCGTGGTCCTGTCAGCTCCGATCATGCTCCTTGCATTGACTGGCTCGGATACAAAACATGTCGGCTATCTCGTGAGCCTTGGCGGCATCTTGGGGGCGCTGGTGATGCTGCTTGGCGGCGATTACGCGGATCGCCGCGGCGACCGGTTTCTCAATGCCTTCTGGTTCACGGTCCTGATGGCCGGCGCACTGTTCACCCTCGCAGCTGCACCATCTCCGATGATCGTAATGGGCGCGTACCTGATGTTTGCCGCGACCGGCTTCACGATCGCGATGTTCATTGCGTCTGGCTGGGCCGATGTTCTGCACGTTCGCGAATTGGCGGTCGGCTCAGCCGCGATTAATAGTCTGTGCGGGATAGGCTCTTTCGCGATGCCATTCGCCTGGGGCGCCACTCGGGACGCAACCGGCGGCTTTTCTGTGGGGCTGACCGCTCTGGCAGTGTGCGCGCTGGCATCGGCTGCGCTGACGATGCAGGTTCGGGCGGGCGTGCGCGGCCGGCGTGCGGCCGTAGCAGTCCCAATCGCGGTCTGACTGGCGCTTCGCAGGTCAGGCAGACACCGCCACCGTCACCGTTGCTGTCAGTCTCGCCGCCTGTGCGGCCAGCGGCCTGAATAGCACGCAGGGAAGATCGACGTGAAGCTGACCTTGCCGTTCGCGGCGGCGGACTGAACGAGATCCCTGTGAAGCCCTCCGAAATCGTCGTGATGATCATCGTGGTGCATTCGAAAATCCTTTGCAGCAGATTAGAAGTTGGCCAATCGGTCCGCAATTGGAACAATTAAGTGGGCTCTTACCCTGACTCCAGCCGAACACTTTCCAAGTCCTGGCAACAAGCATCCGATGGACGGATTTCCGCAGGTGTGCTTCATCAAGAACACCGTGAACAATCCGAACATTGTTGTTGGTGACTACACGTACTACGACGATCCTGACGATTCAGAAAATTTCGAGAGAAATGTTCTGTACCATTTCCCGTTCATTGGCGACAAGCTGATCATCGGAAAATTCTGCGCGATCGCGCGGGGTGCGAAGTTCATCATGAACGGCGCCAACCATAAGCTGTCGGGGATCTCCACATATCCGTTTCAGATTTTTGGACATGGCTGGGAGAAGGTGATGCCCAAATCAGGCGACCTCCCGTACAAGGGCGACACGGTCGTCGGGAACGATGTGTGGATCGGTTACGAAGCGCTGATCATGCCGGGTGTGAAGATCGGAAACGGCGCGATCATTTCGTCTCACTCGGTGGTTGTCTCCGACGTGCCGGCGTACACGGTCGTCGGTGGAAATCCGGCGACGGCAATCAAACGACGTTTTGAGCCGAACGAGATTGCCGCCCTCGAGAGAATTGCGTGGTGGGACTGGCCGGTTCAGAAAATCACGGACAATCTGAAGTTGATCGTCGCTGGCGAAATCTTGGCTTTGGAGGCGACTACTTGAGCGGAACTACACACTACGATTTTCACGATTTTTTCATAGGGCTGGGGCCGGCAAGACACCCTTGACCAGAAACTGAGATCGCGGAAACGCAAAAGTCTCGCGCTTGAAGTAGTCTGCCTGCGTCAGCTCCACCCGATCTGCGG
>JBDSBT010000215.1:0-11326 GCA_039921425.1 Gemmatimonadaceae bacterium
AGATCTTCGTAGATGCGGTTCATTATGCGCCGCATTCGCTACCCGATGTCCGAGATCTCGATTGCGATTTCCTCGCCTGCTCGGCGTACAAGTTCAACGGGCCGCACATCGGCGTTCTCTACGCGAAGCGCGACATTCTCAACGCTGCTCGGTTCCCGAAATTGATTCCTGCACACGACTCGGCTCCGGAGCGGGCGGAAACAGGCACGCTCAATCATGAGGGCATTGTTGGAGCGGGAGCAGCGGTGGACTTCTTCGCGTCGCTGGCACAGGGCGGGAGAACGCGCCGCGAAAAGCTGGCCGCTGTATTCTCCGAGGTACATTCACGAAACGCAGGTCTGCTCGGTCAACTCTGGACTGGCCTCGGCGTCATCGACGGCGTCCACCTTTACGGTCCGTCGCCTGAATTTCAGCGAACACCGACTGTCGCATTTACGGTGAAGGGAAAGCACTCACGTGACGTCGCGACAGCTCTGGCTCAAGTCGGCGTGTTCGTATCGCACGGCGATTTCTATGCGACAACAGTGGTGGATCGCCTCGGACTCGCTGACGAAGGCCTCGTTCGCGCGGGGTGCGCGATCTACACATCGGCCGATGAAGTTACGCGGCTCATCGACGGCGTTCGTTCATTCAAGTGACTGGGAAAACGTCACTTCATTTTCGAAGATCTCAACAAGAGACTCAATAACTGTGCGGGTTTCCAGAATTCTCCTCGACAGCGAGGCCCGATGAAACCGTATGTCCCGCGCCGGATTCAGTTTCGCAACCTGATTGCGTTTCGAAAGTGGCGGATCAAGCGGTATACGATCACGCGCAGCAAGGCCGGTGACGCCGCCGATTGGAGCGACTTTGCCGCCGGTAGGGAACTGGCGGCTCAAACGCTGCCCGAACCAGCCCACACGAGTAAGCGTCCCGGGCTCGCATTCCTCGTCGAGCACCGCGGCGCCGGGTCTGACTACATCGTCCTTTGCTGGTGGGACCGCGAAAACGAGCTGCCTGTTCGAGTATTCGTGCGAGAACAAAGTCTCGGTTCACTTTGGCGCCCGGCCACGGGTGGCGAATCATTCTGCGTGTGGGATCTTCAGGTCATCGAATTCGAACGCAATGCCTATGTCGGAACGCTCCTCGCCAAAGGCGCCGATGCGACCGCGGCCGACGATTACCTGGAGATGCGCCTTTCGGTGGAAGCGGATTAGCTCGGCAACGATGCGAGTGCGTTCAGGGTCATCGACGCGTTTGCCGTCCTTTATTTCATCGTGACTCGCACAAATAACGACTAAGCGAAATGGAGTGCCGCTAACCGCGACACTCCTCTCGATCCTCACATCTTCTGTCGCCCCCACCGGTTCGGCGACTTGATAATGCCGGCTTTCATCGTGAGATAGGTCAGCAGGTCCGCGACGAGAAATACCAATGCCATCATACGGAAAGACCCGAACGCCAGAACCTTCGTCTGAGCCAGGAGTGCTGCGAGCAGCACCCCCAACACCGCGCTCGAGATTGCGAACCCTTCAGCCGACGTGCGGAAAGTACCGTTGCTCATTCTCGCTCCTCATGTGAAGTGCAACGCCAGACCAGCATGCCCAAAGATCGCGTTGTTGTGACTGAGCGCAATGTTATCAATTCATTGCACGACGCTCCCGCGGGCAAACTGGCCAGTCGCAGGCACAAGTCTAGAAAAGCAACACTATTGCCGTTGCTCCTGATGCGAATACGGCCGATGCCGCGGCTGCGTCCCAACCGATCGGGCCGGCAAACCACGTCGTAACGATAGTTCGCCCGCCGGACACGGCATCGGCGCCCAATACCTTGCCGAAGCCTCTCACATACGCGTTATCCCACCAATTCGCGTAAGCAGGTCCGATCACGGGCGCGGCCGCCGATGTAACGTTAGCCGACGTCATTTCCCGGACCGACACCGAGTAGGCTCCCTGCAGGCCTCCCGGAATCGAGACCCACGAGCTGAGGTTGGCTTCCCAGTAGTCCAGCGAGCTCAACGCGATGGAACCGACGCCGATGACGGCCCCCGCTTCGTCGAACGGGAGGTATGCCGCCTGCTCTTCGACATTCTGAATGTCGGTCACATATGCATAGTGCGAAGTAGAAGAGCTGGCGATGGCCGAGATCTGGTCCAGGAGATTGACTGCGCCCGCGGACAGCTCTTTGCGCGGCGCAGCGATTCCTGATGCTCCGACAAGAATCGTTGCATTCGCTGAGCTCGCATCAGCGAGGCACGTTTCGTTGACAAGAGCCGGATCGAGCAGTTTGGCCGGAACGTCGTTGTGACGAGTCATCTTCTGGAATTCTTTCGCCGCTTTCGCCGCTACCTTGCAGAGATCAGCTCGTGACCTTGGCTTTCCATTGCCTTTCATCAACTGCTTGTACATGTACGCCAGACCGTCAGTGTGGTACTTGCCGATCCAGTCGTACTTGGCATGCAGTTCCTGCAGCTTCGCCTGCGCGGCGGCAGCGTTCTTCTGCACTGGCGCAGTCGGAGGTCCGTCGGATGCGCAGCTCGCTGAGATGAGCGCCGCGCCGGCCATACTGGCCAGGATAGCGAAGTACTTCGGAGTCGTTCGCATGTTTCCCTCCTCATTGGGAATCGAACAGGGACATCCTGCTCTTGGGGCGAACCTTACTCGTCGTTACTCGGCGGCTCGACAACGTTTTGCTGCACGTGTCACAGTTTCTTGTCGCCGCGAAGAACAAGAATTGCCTTCACATCGACCGTTTGCGGCTGTATCGCGCCGCTGTGGCCGAGCTCGGCAACGCGGTGCATCCAGTTTTCATCGGTCATGCTTGCTGATGCCAGTATTTCGAGTCGCCGCTCCGCGTGCGCGCCCATTCTCGAGAGAAGAGAAGAGCGGGCGCGAGCTGCCAGTGACGCGATTCGCGCGCGCTCGTGCGGACGCGAGCGCGAGGTGATCGTCCCGATCCGATGAAGGGCCGAGCGGTGCGATGGTGACGTGGTTGACTGGGCACCGTGCCGCGCGTCGGTAAGTGCCAGACCCTCGAAGTGTCGCGTGATCAGCTCGCCCGCGCTCGAAACCCGGCCGAGATCGTTCGCGGATTCCCGAAAGTCGCGTAGACGCATCAAGCGAAGAATTCTCATCGGTTCAAGGGAAATCCCATTGTCGTCGCCCGCAACCAGCTGATGACGAGCGCCAATCAAACAAAGCGCCAGAAACCCGTTGAACTCTCCGCAAAGCGTCGCCGATACCGGTGAGTTGGTCAAGCAAGTGAACTCTGCGGCCTTCAGCCAGCCTTCGAGGATGGCGCGGGTCTCCTCTGCTATTCGCGGCGAGTTGATTTCGTCCGGGCCGAGGTCATCAGCAAGGCATGTGAGCGATTGAAACTGATCAACGACAATGCCTGATGCGGCCATCTTTTCCCGAAGCACGCGCTCGACTCCGATAAGCGTCTCCGCACTGGCAGGAGGCCGAACCACGTACGAGAAGACGCACTCGTGACGAGATCCCATTCTGGCAACGCGCCCGAGGCGTTGCTCCATCCTCGCGGGTGTCCAAGGCATATCCAGATGGACAACGACTGCAGCATCCTGAAGGTTTACACCTTCGCTCAGCAGGTCAGTAGTGAGCAGCAATGTGACTGCTTCCGACCAGTGAGGCCTGGAAGCGCCTGCGGCCTCCGGAGCAAATCGCGCGATTGCGTCAGCGCGCGAAATTCGACCCCCGAAGACATGTGCACCTCGACCGCTTAGCGATGCGACGTGCCCGTCGGGTGCCAACAGCTTGAAAAGCGCGTCCACGGTGTCGGCGTATTGGGAGAAGGCGACCACGCTTAAACCCCCATGATCACGCCGTATAGACCGAATCGTGTTCGCCGTCTCGATATCTCGGCCCGGGCGAAGTTTGATTCTTTGCAGGAGCGCGGAGACTGCATCAGCATGACTGCGTACCGTCGCGACCAAGTGATCCGTCAACTCGCTTCGCTGTGCCACCATCTCGGAGAAAGCGAGCTGAACACAGTCGTCGCCCGCGGCCCAGGCCGACAGCTCTGACATCGACGGATACGTGCCGCTCTCGAGCGCGGCGGTGAGCGCGACGGCCCGCTGAAGGCGCCTGACGAGTGCACGGTGAATGGCAGCATCGCTCGAAGCCCACTGCCGGACCAATGATTGAGTAAGAAGTACTCCGCCATCTCCAGCCTCGCGCGGAGGAAGCGGCGGCGGCAGGGCGAGCAACAAGCGCGGGACGTCGTCGTCGTGACTCAGCTCGCGGAACTGAGGTGGCTCGATTGCTGGCAGACCATATTCTCCGGGGAAAGTCCCTTCGCGCCTTACTACCACTCGGGCGTGCTCAGCCGCAGTCAGCTCCTCGGCCCGGGAGCCGAGGAAGATGGCAAGCAAAGCCCCGAGGTCTCGCCGCCTGTTGTGAATGGGCGTGGCGGAGAGGAGCAGCACGTCGCGATTTGCGGCGAGTTCCGCAAGCGCGTCGTATCGCTTTGTCGATGGGTTGCGAAAGTGATGAGCTTCGTCAACGATCAACAGGCCACCATTCGATGTGGCATGCGGGTCCAGACCAAATGTGCGATGGCGCCGGCTGAGGGATTCCGTCGAAACGAATTGGATCGTCCTTGCTGTCGACTCGGCGGCTCGAATCCACATGTCGCGCAACACGGCCGGAGCGACAACGGCTACTGGCGCGACCTCACTCAGTGCAAGCGCGACAAACGTCTTTCCCATTCCGACCTGATCGCAGAGGAGGGCGCCGCCGAACTCGTTGATTGCCGACCGAAGGCGCCCAACGGCCGATGTCTGATGTGGTCGAAGTACGACTATGCCGAGAGTCTTTACGCTGTTGAGCTCATCCTGCGCCAACATTCGCCGAGCGATGTACGATCGGACTTCGGCGGCGGTTACGTGGCTGCCCAATTCATCAATGGAGCGACATCTCCGTCGGACAGGCAATAAGCAGAGAGTACCTCGGAGTGAAGGTCGCGCTCCGATGGCGGATGTCCTTCGAACGCACATCTCCCGATAGACGCCAGCCCAGCGGTCGCGCGCTTCCAATCCACCGGGACTGGAAGAAGCGACATCGTCCAACCCAGATATCGGTGATACCCGCCACGCGCCGGCTCAGCAACACAGTTCAGCCACGCGGCGGCCAGCGGCGAATTCAGGATTGCCGCAATGGCGAATGCGTCGGCGTCGCTCGGGCATCTCGCGACATAACAACTGTTAATCGCCACGGTGTTGTCGCCGGCTGGGATTACTGCGGCCCTGGGCGACCGAGACACGTCTGACCAGACGACGCGAGTGCGCGAACAGTCGGCTGCCTCGGTACGAAACAGCGACCACCATCGATCTGCCTGACGCGCATCGCTTCTAGCTTCGAGACCCGCCCGAAATCGCGACAATCGTGCAAGAGTGCTCGTTGGCAGGGTCCGCATCGGCTGGCCCGTCGCGTCATGGGTCCAGATGATGTGCTCATCGGGACGCGGCAGACGCCACGGCGCGACTGCTTCGCCGCGAACCAGCGGTCGGAGCATCTCGCATTCGACTGCATTCCGATTCACTATGAATGCGTCGTTGCATCCTGTTTTTACGCCGAGGATCGGCCTGCCGATCACGCTCTGAGAAAATGGGATGCCGGCATTGCAGACCGCGTCGAATGCTTCGCGGACTTCGAGAGGGAGGATTATCCACGGGCTTCCCGGCGTCTCATCGAAGGGAACCGTTTGCGGTGCAGCGTGCCAGCGAGTGACGGCGGATTTTCGATGGATCTCGAATCGTGCCGGAACGACCGATTTATCCAACGACGACAATCGCCGAGTCACAATCAGCGAAGGGTAAACGGCCGCTTGGAAAACCTGCTTTGCCCCGGTACGGTCGTCCACCCTCAGGAGCGAAGTCCTGTCCTGAAGCAGTGCGCGTACGCCTCCTCCGGCGAGTGATCGCCAGAGCTTGGATGGAAGGACGAGCCCCACAATGCCGCCTTCGCGGACGAGCGACACGCATCGCTCCACAAACAATGAAGCTACATCGACTTGCGAGGAGAATCCGCGGCCAGCGGCTGACGACTCTGACCCACTCTGCCACGCCGCCGCTCGATAGACGGAGTAGTTGCGCTTGAGCTCGGCTCTTGACCCTCGATCGAGATTGTGTGTGCGAACCCACGGAGGGTTTCCAAGCACGACATCGAACCCGCCGCTCAATGCCGTATCGGCGAAGTGAGTTGCGAAGGAAAACGGCAGCGCACCTCCACTCGACGCCTTCCTCAAACCCCGGCGAGCATCCATCGACTGCTTTCGCAGTTCCTCGAGCCGGAGCCTGGAGTCGCGTGCGATGCCGGCACGGCCTCCGAACAAGTCAGGGGAACGGCAGGAAATCAGCAGATCTTTCCTTTCACGCGCGATCTCCCTCAGTCGCGAACTCAGGCTATCCACAGAAAACTGTCGCTCGGCCCTATCCAGCAGTATTCCAAGCGATCTCTTCCTCGGGCCATTCGCACGCGAGTATTTCGCTCGCAGCCCGCTGAAGCGGCGAGGAACGGCGAGCCGTGCGTCAGCTCCAAACGATTCTGAAAGGAGTGAATCGCCGGTTCGGATATGGCGGTCGAGATTGGGCAGAGGCGCCACGCGCATCGGATCTCGCTCCGGGTTCTCTATTGCCATGCACAACCACAGCCGAAGCTCGCACAGCCAGACGGCAGTTGGATTGATGTCGACGCCGAAGACGCAGTTGGTGAGTACCGTTCGGCGGATCTCATGAAGGCCGCGAGGGTCACCTAGTCGATGTCGAAGATTTGATAGTTCTTCGAGTGCATGTACGAGAAATGCTCCCGAGCCACACGCCGGGTCGATGACGCGTATCGCGTCGAGCCGATCGAGAAGGTATTCGACTTGTCGCCCGGCGAGATTCTTTCCCGCCAGTGCTTCGCCGGCACATTCGGCTGACACGAACGGACCGCTCAATGCGTTCGACAGAGTCGACCGCGTGAGCTCAACCACCAACGATTGGGGAGTGTAGAACGCACCGCTCGTTTTTCGCGTAGATACGGACATCAACGATTCGAACGCGCGGCCAAGCATCTCCGGGTCGATGGCTGCTTCTGACCATGTCGTCGTATCCTCGCGAGCGGTGAACCGGTATCGAGTGAGGACGTCCGCGAAGAGGTCGCCAAGCGATTCGTCGGAGAAGAACGAGGTCGCGTATTTTCGCTCGAGAGGTGATCGCGAAAAGAGACCACCGTTGAGAAATGGAATCCGGCCAAAGGAGTGAGCGCGTGGTGCACGATTCTTTGGCGAAGCGTTCAACGTTCCGAAAAAGAGCGGAACGAGCACTCGCCGATGGTAGCCTCCTCCGCCAACCATGCAATCGGCGTAGCGGTTACCGAGAAAACCGCGGTCCCCGTCGAGCCAGCCCTTGGTTTCCAGGAATGAAAGAAAGAGAAGACGCGATGTGTACAGGAGAGCCAGTTCGGCAGAGTCGAGCGAGGACGTCAGGTGTAAATCGGCGGCGAGCTTCGACACACAACTTTCGAGGGCTTTGAAGAACCTTCGCCCGACGTTGTCGCGCCCCAGGATTTCGAGCCAGCGAGCGTGGAGGATCATGTCCGATTCACCTGTCGCTGCCGCGAGAGAGCAGATTGTTTCGGCGTCGCTGTCTACAACTTGATCGGGCTTCGAGACGAGGGCAACTACGCGTGCGCCGGATTTTCGCGGCTCGCACGCAGCAATCGCGAATGCGCCTCGACACCTGTCCAATGCAGTGATTACCCAGAGCAGATGCGGTGCGCGAGCGGCGAGGCGATTGGCGAGTCGTGCGATTTCCGGTCGAAGCTCGTAGTCATCGTCGATGGCAAACGTGAGTGCACGCCGCGCGCCCTTGCCAGCCGTTATCGTGAATTTCCCATCTTCAGCCGGCAGTCCAATGGAAGACGCTTCTTCTTTTGACAGGGTGATCGGCCGCGACTGGAACCCCAGCTCGCCCAGAAGCCGGGTAATCCCCTCGGGACAAGTCGCGTTTTCGAGTAACCGGGCCGCAGCCGCGAGGGATTGCACGCGAGCAGGGTAGAAGCCAGCGGGCGCCGGTAAGACATCATTCCGTGGCACGTGCCAGACATTCCTTCCCTCCTATATTCAAGTAACGCTTGCAATCGCCGATTCTCATGAACATGAACGACGCCTGGAATACGACCCATGTAATGCTTCGCGGATTCGTAGCATCGATTCCACGCTTTGCGCTGGCCATTGTTCTGGCGCTGATCTTCTATTTGATCGGCGTTCTCGTACGCCGGGGAATGGCGAGAGCGTCAAACGGCGACAGCTCGCATCGAACGCTCAATGTCGCGCTAGGGCGAATCGCGCACGGCGCAATCGTCGTGGTGGGATTTCTGTTCGCAGTCGCGGCGGCATTTCCCGGATTCACGCCCGGCAACCTCGTCAGCGCGCTCGGAATTGGTGGCATTGCGATTGGATTCGCCTTCAAGGACATCTTCGAGAATTTCCTCTCGGGAATTCTGATCCTCCTCACGCGCCCGTTTCGCATCGGCGACCAGATCATCTACGACAGGTACGAAGGGACCGTAGAGGACATTCATATGAGGGCGACCTGGCTCAGGACCTCTGACGGCCGCCGGGTGGTCATTCCCAACTCCGCTCTGTTCACGAATTCCGTAACGGTGAACACCGCGTTCGAATCACGGCGGCTCGAGTACGACTTCAAGGTCCGGAACGGCGATGCAGCGGCCAGGGCAAAGCAGACAATCGAGAAAGTGCTTCGGGAAACGAAGGACGTCCTTCCTGAGCCGAAACCCGATGTAGTCATCACCGCATTCGACGATTCAATGGTGCTTTTGAAAGCGCGGTGGTGGAGCAGGTCGCAAATGGTTGACGTGCTGGTTGCGCACGACCGCGTTCTTTCGGCGGTTCAGAAGGTACTCGAGATAGAAGGAATCGAGATCCCACCGGCCGTTCAGGTTGTCGTTCAGTCGCCAGCGGTTGCGAAAGACGGCGACGGGCCGAGCCTCGATTCAGTCAAGCCGGATCCTCACTAGAGGAGTGTGAGTACTCTCGCCCCTTCCACGCGACCCGCCTGCCTCTGCTCACCGCCCTCAAAAAAATGTAGAAGATGACAATCGCGCCGAGCGGACTGAGCAGCGCGTATAGCGGCGACATCTCGGCCGTGCGATACGCAAAGACCCACAATACGAGCAACGCGAAACTCGATATGGCGGACCAGAGAAAAACCGCCTGCGGCAATACGGTGAACAAGTTCGATAGCAACACGACAGGCGGAACGAAGCTGATCATTGGAGCGAGAAGCAGCAGGACCGGAAAGAAGATCTGCCCCACCCAACCCATTGGAACAGAATCTCGCCCGCCCGCAAAGACGTTCTTACCCCATCCGTGAACCAGTTCACCGAGCGACGTGTACATCCGAGTGGAAAGCTGGTCAAGCCCCTTTTCGAGAACGACTTTCTTCCCGCGCGCGAAGAACCGCTGCGCCATCATCATGTCATCTGCGACGTGCGATTTCACGAGCGCATGACCGCCCAAAGACTCGTACACATCGCGTTTCACGAAAAGACATTGTCCATTCGCGATCTTGTCAGTCGCTCGCGGCGAATTCGTGACGCTCTCCGTTCCACCATACCGAACGAGCAGCAGCGAAAATATCTGCGGCTGAACGAGCCGCTCCCAGAAACTGCCAAGCTCCTGCCGCCCCGCTACCGAAAATAAATCTGCACCGCGACGCTGAATTGCATTCACCGATCGCGTTATCAGATCGCTCGACTGCTTCGTATCGGCATCCGCAAAGCAGATGATCTCGCCATGAGACGCCTTCGCACCGTTGACACAAGCCCATTGCTTGCCGAACCAGCCATCCGGCAAATTCGCATTTCCGATCACGATCACCCTCGAGTCACCGGCAGCGACCCCTCGCGCGATGTCGCCGGTGTCATCCGTTGAGTGATCGTCGACTACGATCACCTCCAGCTTCGGATATGCATTCGTCAGTACTGACCGCAGGCATTGCTCGATGTTGCGCGCCTCGTTCCTCGCCGGAATGACGACGCTAACTAGCGGAGGGTTTTTGGGAGGGTTGTTGCTCTCGTCGTCGAGTGACTGAGAGTGACTGGCTCTTACCGCCGTAACGATCGGCGAAATTATCCAGGGAAGTGATGCGATGCCCGCGATGGTGACGTCATTCACGCCTGAAAGCTACGCGTGAGCGGGACTCCCGGTTGCAGCGTTCAGCTCCTCCACCAGAAGTTTCCATCCCTCCCTCACGCTCGGTACCTTGGGAATCCACCCAGATGCCTGCCGGAATTTGGCGTTCGACAGGCGGTGCGAGCGGCCGAGAGTATCTCCGACCGAGCCGGTGAGTTTTGAAAACCAGGTCGGAAGAATCCTGGGGCGCCTGACGCCAAGCTCGCGGGCGAGAATGTCGAACGCTTCACGGCGGCGCATGGGAGTGTTGTCCGTAATGTTGTACACGCCGGCTGGGACGCGAAGCGACGCAAACACCGCCGCTGCCGCATCATCCGCCCAGATTGACGACATGAATGCATCGCCTCCTCCAAAAACGGGGGCGAGCCCTTTTCGGACAAAATTGACGGTGTCGAGAGTGAGCGACGAGTCGCCGCTATAGAGCCAGGCGAAGCGAAGCACGATACCGGCACCGCCACTCCGCGTGAAAGTCTGCGCAGCCGATTCGGCATTGACTACCGACTCGATGTAATGGCCCGGCATGATCGGCACATCTTCGTCGATCCACTCGTCATCGCGATCGGGATAGGCAGGCGCGAATGATTCCTGAACGAAACGCTGGGCACGAGTCGCGATCGCCGCATTGGTGAGATTTCTCGACGCTTCAATACGAATGCGAATGTTCTCCTTGAACGCGCCGGGAAGAAAAATGCGGGCACCTGACGGAATCCTTGTTGTGACGTTGATCACGGTGTTGTGACCCGCAACCGCCTCCCTCACTGCACCGGCGTCGAACAAGTCGACTTCTACCGGAATCGCGCCCTGCCTTTCGAGCTGAGTGCTCTTCACCTTCGATCGCGCAACAGCGGTGACCTTGCTTCCCGCGTTCACCAGCATCGGGATCAGGCGCCGCCCGATGATTCCGGTGGCGCCCGCGACGAAAATTCTCATCGGTGCTTCATTGCGACTCGCGTCGCGGTCGTGCCTAGGAGTTACCGCTAACTCCTTCTACGCCGCCCGGTGTCGTCTTCTCATTTGAGTCAGAAGTTTCGCCGGAGAGAGGCGTGGTTCCACTGCTGGCAGAGCTCTGTTTGCCCAACGCATCGTCGGTTGACTCGCCCATGCTCTCTTCGCGATTGCCGGATGTTTC
>JBDSBT010000216.1:0-17105 GCA_039921425.1 Gemmatimonadaceae bacterium
CCGACGATCTCGTGGTTTATGGAGGCACGGGAAAGGCAGCGCGCAGCTGGGAATCATTCGACGCGATCGTGAGTGCGCTACGCCGCCTCGAGAACGATGAAACGCTGCTGGTGCAGAGCGGAAAGCCGGTTGCCGTGTTTCGAACTCACGCATCGGCTCCCCGCGTGCTGATTGCCAACGGCAACCTCGTCGGGCGCTGGGCAAACTGGGATTACTTCCGCGAGCTCGAGAAGAAGGGCCTCATCATGTACGGTCAGATGACCGCGGGGTCCTGGATCTACATCGGATCGCAGGGCATCGTGCAAGGCACCTATGAGACGTTTGGGTCCGTCGCGCGAAAGCATTTCGATGGTACGCTCGCCGGCCGATTCGTACTCACTTCAGGACTTGGTGGAATGGGAGGCGCACAGCCGCTGGCTGCGACGATGCAGGGTGCGGCAGTCCTCGCGGTCGAAGTGGACGAGGCTCGCGTAGACAAGCGGATGCAGACCCGGTATGTCGATCGAAAGACATCGAGTCTCGACGAGGCGCTGGCCTGGATCGACGAGGCGCGATCCGAGCGACGTGCGCTCTCGGTAGGACTTGTTGGCAACGCGGCTGACGTGCTGCCGGCGCTCGGATCGCGCGGAGTCATTCCGGATGTTCTGACCGATCAAACCAGCGCGCACGACATGCTGAACGGTTACGTACCGGCTGGCATGTCACTGAGCGAAGCACTTGCGCTACGAGCGGCGGATCCGACGCGCTACGTGAAGCTCTCGACAGCGTCGGCCGTGGTTCACGTGTCAGCCATGCTTGAAATGCAGAAACAGGGCGCTATTACTTTCGACTACGGCAACAATATCCGCACCGTTGCGCTGGACGCTGGGCTCTCGGACGCATTCGATATCCCGGGATTCGTTCCCGAATACGTCCGGCCGCTGTTCTGCGAAGGCAAGGGACCGTTTCGATGGGTGGCGCTGTCTGGAGATCCAAGAGACATCGCTCGCACCGATGATCTGGTGCTCGAGCTGTTTCCGCACGACGAGCATCTCAAGCGGTGGATCACACTCGCGCGCGAGCGGATTGCGTTCCAGGGTTTGCCGGCGCGGATCTGCTGGCTCGGGCAAGGCGAGCGCGCTCGCTTTGGTGTTGCAATCAATGACCTCGTCGCGAGCGGGGAACTGTCAGCTCCGATCGTCATCGGACGTGATCACCTCGACACCGGCAGCGTCGCGTCCCCATTCAGAGAAACAGAGGGGATGCTCGACGGAAGCGACGCAATCGCAGACTGGGCAATTCTCAACGCTCTGCTCAATGTCGCGAGTGGCGCGTCGTGGGTGTCATTCCATCATGGTGGGGGCGTCGGCATCGGGAACTCGCTGCACGCCGGACAAGTCATTGTTGCCGACGGCACGCCCGAGATGAGAGAGCGACTCGAAAGGGTGCTCACCAACGATCCGGGGATCGGAGTCGCTCGTCACGCCGACGCCGGTTACGAGTCTGCTCTCGCCACCGCCGCGGCGCATGGGATTCATCTTCCAATGAAGGACTGACTCCGGAATTTTTCCCGGATTGGAAGTTTTGCATACTGGCAGAAACGAGCGTGATGCCAGTTTTTCCGTCGCTACCCCTAAATTCATGAATTGGACGACCGGATCGATTTCGGTATGCACAACGCTCCCTCCGCGTTCCTCCGTGCCTCAGTGATAATCGTAGTTAGAACATCTAGCCCTTGAATGAATCTGTGATAGCAATACCAGAACGAAGCGACACTTCGACATGCTGAGCAGCAAGTTCCGTCCATGGCACGTGCCAATCTTCCTTGTGAAGTACGTCCGCCTCTCGGTTACGAGGATGCCGGTTCTCGTTCACTTCGAAGTGACTCTCAGATGCAATGCGCGATGCGATTTCTGCAATTACTGGAAGACCGACCCGAAATCCAAATCGAAAGAGCTCTCGAGTTTTGTCGATGCAGCGAAGTTTTTCAACCCGATGATGATCACGTATACCGGCGGGGAACCAACTCTCCGCCGTGATCTGGAGGACATCGTCGCCGCGGTCGATCGAGCTGTGACCACCCAGTACTCGACGCTGATCACGCACGGCGGAATGATGACGCCCGAGCGAGCCAAGTCACTTTGGGACGCGGGCATTCACCAGTTCAATTTCTCACTCGACTATCTCGATGAGCGGCATGACAAGGCCCGCGGAATTCCCGGACTTTCAGCGAAGATCTTCAGCGTGATTCCCCAGATGAAATCGCTCGGCGTCGACAGCATTCGCTTCAACACTGTCATTCGCGATTCCAATCTCGACCAGCTCATGCCAATCGTCCGGCACGCGCGGGAGCTTGGGGTGGGCGTCAACTTCAGCTCGTATACCGACTCCAAGAATGGAAATCCCGACGGTCTCATCCGCGACGAGAAGATCAAGGAGCTCGAGGACACGATGGCAGAGCTCAAGGCATTCAAGCGGGCGAATCGCGGCGTCATCACCAACTCCGATTATTACCTGGAGCATATCCCGCTCTACGTTCGCGGGCTTCTCACAAAACCTTGTCGCTCCGGAATCAGGACGGTTCACGTCGATCCTTCCGGTCACGTGAAGCGATGTCCCGATTTCCCAACCGATTTTCACTGGACGAATTTCAGAAAGTACGAGCCGATCGACTGCAACAAGTGCTTCTATGCCTGTCGCGGTGAAGCGCAGGCGCCGATCACGATCAATCGCATTCGCGATGTGATGGCGACGCAATGACACAGCTCCTGTTCGTCAACGCCAGCCAGGTCGTTACCTGCGCCGGTCCCGGGCGCGCACGACGCGGCGCGGAAATGTCCGATGTAGGCATCCTCGCCTCGTCGGCAGTCGTAACGGATGGCGAGAACATCGCGGAAGTGGGTGACCGCGCAGCGCTCGAAGGCAAATATCCGAACGCCAGTCCCGTCGATTGCGACGGCGGGGTTGTCACGCCTGGTCTTGTTGACTCGCACACGCATGCAATCTTTGGCCGCGCCCGTTACGATGAGCAGGAGATGCGCGCAGCCGGCATCGGCTACATGGAGATCGCCCGTCGCGGCGGGGGAATTCATTCGTCGGTCGCGGACCTTCGCTCCCGTACCGAGGACGATCTATATACGCTCGCGCTCGCTCGCGTTAAACGACTCGCTTCGTATGGCTCGACGACTATCGAGGTCAAATCGGGATACGGCCTTTCGCTCGAGGATGAGCTGAAGTCGCTCCGCGTCATCGCGCGTCTCGCCGAGGCACTTCCTGTCCGGGTCGTGCCGACGTGGCTTGGCGCGCACGAAATTCCCCTCGACTATCGAAAGTTGAGCACCGGCCGACGCGATTACATCCGATACCTGATCGACGAAATGCTCCCGCGAGTGGCGAAGGACAAACTCGCAGTGTTCGCTGACGTTTTCTGCGAGCCGGGCGTCTTCACCACCGCCGAGACGCGCGAAATCCTGAAGGCGTCACAGGGAGCTGGACTTCAGTTGAAGCTGCACGCCGATGAGCTCGAGCCGCTCGGCGGGGCTGAACTCGCGGCGGAGATCGGCGCGACGTCAGCCGACCATCTTGGCGCGATCTCGAGTGCGGGGATTTCCGCGCTTGCCCAGTCGTCTACCGTTGCAACGTTGCTTCCAGGCACCATGCTCTTCCTTGGTAAGCATGAGCAGGCGCCGGCGCGCGCTTTGATCGACGCCGGAGCAGCAGTGGCACTTGCCACCGATTTCAATCCCGGGACTTCACCGACGTTCAATTTCCCCCTGATTCTCACTCTGGGGGTGAGCCAGCTGAAGTTGAGTGTGGCGGAGTCCATAATCGCGGCGACAGTCAACGGGGCGGCGGCTCTTGGCCTCGCCGACCGAACCGGCCAGCTGGCTCCGGGATACTCGGCCGACATAGCGATATGGGAGGCCGAAGATGTTCGTGAGATACCGTATTGGTATGGTGATCGTCGTTGTATGTGCACTTGGGCGAGAGGAAAACCTTGTCACGCTCTGTAGCCCCCCGATAACTTGAACAACTCGCGCTGGCCGGTCTCGGTCGCGCGCGGTTTTACGCCGATCCAAGCAGATGTCCAATTCCGCAAAGCTCAAGAAAAAAGCAGCAGAGCTCGAGTCAAAGAAGCAGTACGAGAAGGCACTCGAGCTATACGAGCAGGTGCTCAACAGCACGCGGACCAGCGACGAAGAGCGTGACGTTCCGCTCTACAATCGCGTCGGCGACATCCACTATCGCATAGGCAACAACGAACAGGCGATCAACTACTACGAGCAGGCCGCAGACCTCTACGCCGAGGGCGGCTTCTTCAACAATGCGATCGCGTTGTGCAACAAGATCCTGCGGTACTCGCCCGGCCGCACGATCATTTACTACAAGCTCGGCATCATCAGCGCCAAGAAGGGGTTCAACAGCGACGCGAAACAGAACTTCCTCGAGTACGCGGACCGCATGCAGTGCGTGGGCAAGATGGACGAGGCGTTTCGCGCGCTCAAGGAGTTCGCTGACCTTTGCCCCGGTCAGGACGACGTTCGGTTGATGCTGGCGGAACAGCTGGCGCGAGCTGACCGGA
The DNA here is from genome assembly GCA_039921425.1 of Gemmatimonadaceae bacterium. Taxonomy (GTDB): domain Bacteria; phylum Gemmatimonadota; class Gemmatimonadetes; order Gemmatimonadales; family Gemmatimonadaceae; genus UBA4720. The sequence goes on from JBDSBT010000216.1 coordinate 4,562, forward strand.
GGCCTGAAGCGCTGGAACAGCTTGAAGTTCTGTACGACATTTTGGAGTCCGAGGGACGCACTGGAGAAGCCGCGGCGACTATCGAGAGGATGAAAACGCTCGACCCGACTTTCAAGCCGCGCCGCTCTGCCACACCCCGGGCCCCAAAGAAAGAAGGCCTTGTATTCCTCGACCTGGACTTCGCGACGCCTCCGGCACCAGTCCCTGCAGGTAGCTACGCGAGCGACGACGACCCCGGGCGGTTGGGGAAACCGCAACATGCTTCCATTGATGCCACTGAGGAAAAGCCTTCGAACGACGAGCCGAGCGCCACAATATCGCGCGCTCTGGAAGGTCTCGAACTCACATCGCTCGGCGCTGGGGGTGACGTCGCTCCCGATGTCGATCGCATTACCAACGAGCAGATGTCGGCAGACGATGAATCACGCGGCGCCGAGGCAACTTCAAGCGGGCTTCATTTCATCAAACCCGCAGACGAGGCCGTAGACGATCCTCGGGTCATTCCATTTCCCGTTGGTCGCACGCCTGCCGGCTCAATGCCAGCCGTCCACACGCCAACTGGGAACGGCGCGCTTTCCGGACACGATCTCATCAGCGACGAAGACCAGTCGGCCAGCCTTTTGTCCGATGCTTCGCCGATCGCTCCCGACGACGACTTCGTCGATCTAGGAGAATGGCTCGAGCGCAACCGCACGCCGGCATCGACCCGAATGGTCGCGCACGACGAAGAGGCAGAGAACAACGAGCAGAGGGATTTCGCGGAAATGCTCGACAAGTTCAAGGCAGGAATTTCGCGCAACGTGGACGAGGAAGATTTCGACAGCCACTACGATCTTGGAATCGCCTTCGCGGAGATGGGATTGATGGACGAAGCGATTGGCTCGTTCCAGAAAGCTCTGCGGGGGCCAGATCAACGCGTACGCGCGTCCGAAGCGATAGGGCAATGCTTCATGGACAAGGGCGAAGCTGCCATCACCATGGCCGTGCTGGCCAAGTTGCTGCACGAACCTGGGATGTCCGATTCACGTCTTGTTGGAGTTCTCTACTTGTTGGGACGGGCGGCGGAGTCGCTTGGTCGCTCCGCGGACGCGGCTGGTTATTTTCAGCGTGTGCTCGCCGTTCAGATCGGTTTCCGTGATGCAGCTGACCGACTCTCCGCCTTGACCGCTGTCACTAAGTGACTGCAACTCAGGGCGCCGTAGCGCGGGTGAAGAGGACAGAAGAAAAGGCATCGCTGTCACGGATTCAGGCTTCGATCAAGGATCGCCTCGACGCGGTCACTGAAGACATCATTGCCGCCGTTTCTCACGATGCTCCCCTCGTGGCGCAGATGGGAACGCACCTGATGGCGATGCGTGGAAAGATGTTCAGGCCCACGCTGGTTCTGCTTTGCAGCAGCGTCGCCGATTCGCCGGAGCCGCAGGCCATTACGCTCGGCGCCGCTGTGGAACTGATTCATCTGGCGACGCTCGTACACGACGATGCAGTTGATCATTCAGTGCTACGCCGCGGTATGCCCACCCTGAACTCGCTCTTCAGTCACCAGGTCTCGGTGATTATGGGCGACTTTCTCTATTCGACGGCGCTCACAAAGCTGGTGTCGCTCGGCGACCTGGACGCGCTGCGCGCGCTCACCAGGGCCTCGACAGAGATGACGGTAGGAGAAATGCGCCAGCTCGCCGTTTCGGACGCGCTTTCGTTCAGCGAGGACGACTACTACGCGCTCATCGGATCGAAGACTGCGTCGCTGATATCCGCCTCCTGCGAGATAGGCTCGCTTGCCGGCGCGCGTGATCATCGCCAGGCGCTCGGCGCATACGGTACCGCTCTTGGCATGGCGTTCCAGATTGCAGACGACCTCATCGACTACACCGAGCAGCAAGCGACCACCGGCAAGCCCACCGGACTCGATCTCAAGGAACACAAAGTGACGCTTCCGCTGATTGCAGCGTTGCGAGTGATGGGTAGCAATGACCGCCGCAAGGTGGACTCTCTCATTGCGAGCTCCGAGCCGTCAGATGCTGACGTTCGCGATGTGATTAAGATCGTCGCAGACAACGGCGGCTTGGATTATGCTCGCGATCGAGGGTCACTATTTGCCCGCGAGGCTCACGAAGCGTTGGCGAACGTGCCTGATACCGTAGCGCGAACCGCGCTTATCGAGTCTATTTCCTACGTAATGGAGCGACACGCATAATGCCCCCACGCGGCGCTGTTCGACGCGGTGTGCTTTTTAATGGAATCACGCTTTCGGCCGGGTTTATTGCGGGAGGTCTGCTTACGCAGGTCTGCCGCAAGTTTCTACCGCCCGGTGCCGCGAAGGAATTTTTCACTACTGGTGTATCACCATCCGCGGGTCCGCTCACGATCGACCTCGTAATTCTGAAATTCGCGCTCGGTCCGGTGGCCCTCGACGTATCTTTGCTCAGTCTGGTTGGCGTACTCATTGCCTACCTGATTGCGCGTTCGCTCTTCTAGGAGAAAAGGACAATGCTCGGCAATCTCGGCTTTCCAGAAATTCTGATCATCATGGTCATCGTGCTTCTCCTGTTCGGGGCGAAGCGAATTCCCGAAATCGCAGGATCAATGGGGAAGGGCATCAAGGAGTTCAAGAAGAGCATCAATGACGCCACCCATCAGATCAATCCTGACGAGACCCGGTACGAACCGAGGCTCACACAGGCTGAGCTTGATCAGCGGCGCGCAGCCAACGCTGCAGAGCCCGAGGAAGTTCGGCCCGAGCCGAAGAGACTGATCTAAAAAAAGCGCTGACCGCTGGCTGCTGACCGCCAACTTCTGACTGCCAGGCGCGGTTACCGCTGTTCTGTCGGGCGGTCAGCAGTCAGCAGTAAGCCAAAAGAGGCCGCGCATCCTTCGCGCGGCCTCTTTTATTCGCAGCGGCCAGCTATTGGGCCTGTCGATTTGCCGACTCGATTTCCTTCCGCCGGTCGGTAACCTTCGCGGTCTCGCGAAGGTTCTGAAGGAAATCGCGAACTTTCTGCTGTCTCAGCTGGTTGGTGATCTGCGCTCGCTGGATTTCCTTCGTCTGCTCAAACACCGTCCGGTCCTGGATCACGCGCTGGTCAACGCGCTCGACGAAGATTGCATCGTAGGTACGAATTGGCGCACTGACCGCGCCGATCGGCAGCTTGAATGCGGCACCAATGGCCTGATTCAAGCGGCCTATGCCTTCGGCTCCACCAACCCGCGTGAACGGCTTGCTTTGGATCACCGACAATCCGGCGCCCTTCGCGGCATCTTCGAGCGTCGTCTTCGCGGCTGCCGCAGCAAGCTGACCCGCTCGGGGCATGAGCTTGTCGAGTTTTTTCTGAATCGCGAGAATCGATCGGATCTCCGGAGTTGCCTGCTCGAGTGACGGAATGCCACCCTTGGCTAAAGAATCGAGGCGGCCGAGGTAGTAACCGTCATCGGCGTCGAAGAGGTCGCTCGTCTCGCCAACTTTTGCACCCCCAAATGCCCATGGACCGATGCTCGGAACAAACTTGCCGTCGATGGTGAGGGCGTCCGTGTCGAGAACAGAACCGTGTTTGATGGGAATGCCGAGTTTCTTCGATGCCTCGTCGAGCGCCTCGGGCTTGTCGGACGATGCAGCAATTTTGGCAAGCTCGTCAGCGCGCCGATCGGTGGCGGTCGCGGCGGCATCGCTCTGGGCGATTGGAAGGAGAATGTGACGAATCGTCAGCGTGTCACCCTTCTTTTCGTCGATCTTTATGAGGTGGTAGCCAAACTGTGTCAGCACGGGCGGGGACAGTTCGCCAGCCTTGAGCGAGTAGGCAGCGTCCTCGAACGCCGGGACGAAACGCCCGCGAACACCCGAGCCAAGCAGTCCACCGTTTGCCGCAGATGCTGAGTCGCTCGACTCGGCCCTTGCGACATCATCGAATTTTTCGCCCTTGACGATGCGGTCGCGAAGCGCGGTGATCCGGTTGCGAACGGCGGCCGAATCAGCCGCGGCGACCTCGCGCGGAATGGCGACAACCGAGACGACTGCGCGAGCAGGCTTTTCGAAGTCTTTCTTGTTCTTGTTGTAATAGTCGTTGATGTCTGATTCCGCGACCGTGACTTCCTTGTCGGGAATCAGGGTCGGTCGAAACGCAACGTACGTCATCTGCGTCGTGTCGCGCGTGTCTTGCCAGATCGTCCAGAGACGCTCGTCGCTGAGATACACGTCCGAGGCGACCTGCTCGAAGAGCTTTTCGCGCGGAAGCTGATCGCGATAGTACGCTTCGAGCTGAAGCAGAATGCCCTGCTGGCGCGCAGCGGGGCTGGCCAGAAGGCGCTGATACTTCTCCGGGTCGAACTTTCCGTCTGTCATCAGCTCGGGGCTCTGTGCGAGCTGCGGCGGCGGAGCGTACTTTGCTGCCTCGGCCATCTCCTCGTTTGTCACCCGAATTCCGCGGCGACGATATTCCTGGCGAAGAAGGGCGTCGCTGACGAGCTGTTCGAAAGCCTGGTCAGAAAGGCGGCGTCGCTCGTCCAGCGAAACGCTGCGGCCGGTCTGTTGCGTGGTCTGCTGTTCAAGCTGCGCGGTTGCGTTAAACCAGGTCGTGGCGAGGATATCCTCCCCGTTGACGGTTGCGACAGCAGTCGATGTAGTTACACGCGCGGTTCCGAGCAGTCCGGATGTCTCAGCAAGCAGGAATCCCCCGACAAATGCAACTACCAGGAAAATCCAGATGTACTTTGCGGAGCTCCGCATGGATTGTAACACGGGGCTTTACTCCTCACGAACACAAGAAAAAATGCAGTTAGCCGATTGGCGTACAGCCCCCAAAGCTACCGGCTTAACAGGCGTAAAAGCAAGCTACGCAGTGACTTCTACGCAGTGACTTCCTGCAGTGACTTCCTGCAATTGACGCCTGTCGTCGGAAGAGGGTATCTTCAGCCGTTCTGTCCCGATAGAAGCAGGGATGGCACAAATGCGAGGTTCATTGATGCAAGGCTCAGCACGGATCGACGAGCTCAGGCAAAAATTCCATGAAAATCCACGCCGGTATTTTGCTCCGCTAGCGAACGAGTATCGAAAGGCGGGAGATCCGGAACAGGCCATTGCGATCTGTAAAGCGCATCTCGCGCAGCAGCCCGGGCATATGAGCGGTCACGTAGTGTATGCACAATCGCTCCATGATGCGGGGCGGATTGACGAATCGCTCGTCGTATTCGAGAAAGCACTCTCGCTCGATCCTGACAACGCTATCGTTCTTCGCCGGCTCGGAGACATCTCCCGGCAGCGTGGCGACCCGACCGAGGCACGGCATTGGTATTCGCGCGCGCTTGAGACGGATCCTCACGACCGCGAGGTCGCCGCGTACATCGCGGAGCTGACCGAGCCCCTTACCGAGTCGGACCAGGAGGCCGAGCCTCCGATTGCGGCGGAGCCTCTCTCGGCGAAAGAGCAGGTGACGGCGAGCGAGTCGCGGGCGGATGAGCCGACAATCGACGTGCCTGTTGAAGAAGCCCCTGTTGAAGAAGCCCCTGTCGAAGAAGCCTCTATTGGAGAGGCCCCTGAAGACGAATCCCCTGTGGAAGAAGCGCGGGTCGCGAACGAAGTCTTCGCCGCCGAGCCACTCGCGGCCTTACGAGAGGAAGCCGAGCCGACCGCGCCAGAAACCGCCGCTGAACCCAACAGGGAAGTGACGCCGCTAGCATGGGAACTGGCAGATGAAGCCAGCGACGACGAGGTCGAAACCGCAACGACTCCGCTAACCACGGGCTCACCGTTCGTCACGCGCACGATGGCCGATCTTTACGCTCGGCAGGGGTATCACGAGCAGGCATTGGAAGTATACCGCGAGCTTGCGGCGGCAAACCCGGACGATGCGGATATAGCCGAACGCGTTCGCGAGCTGTCGGCTGCTTCAGAAGTCGCGATTTCTTCGGTTGAGTTCGTGGACGCCCTCGGTGCTGAAGAGGCAACAGCAGAGACGAGTGCCTCGCCGTCGAAACCAGCAAACGAATTTGCCGAACGGGTTTAAGTGGACGAAGACGTCGCACCGCCGCCAGCAGAAGCAGGGGTGGATTCAATTCCCGCTTCCGATTCAGAAACAACGAGCAAACGCCACTTGACGGAAATGGAGACTGGTCCTGGCGACCAATGGGATACCGACCCCTGGGGCGCGGGATTTTCCTCGGATGATGGAGACATTGTTCCGTTCGATTTCAGTCCCTCCAAAGCATCTCCCGAGTCGTCGGAAGCCGTACAACATGAAACCCCGTACGGCGTGGAAGACACCGCCTCTCCCGCAGTGGAGACGCACGGTAGTGAAGCGTCATCCAGCGCCGTTGAACCAGACGCAGTTGACGACGAGCCGCCTAAGGCTCTTGGCGTCATGAAGGACGCGCGCGAAGATCCAACAGGGGAAATGTTTGCACTCTCGAGTCCGCCGCCGGCGCTGGAACATGCAGGCGAATCTCCTATAGCCGAACACGCCGTGGTCGCGTACTCTCCCCATACGCCGGCCGAAAAGGACCTCGCCCACTTCACCCCTGCAGGTCCGACAATACGCGAATTCTTCGCTACGCTCGGCGCGTACCGTCTGCCTGATCGCGATGCGCAAATTTCATTCACCGCCCGGGCTGCCGTTCCCGAAATAAAGAGAGCCGAGCCTGACGAGTCGGAAGAGGATGAGATATGGAGCCCCGCAGCTGCCGAAACTCCGGCGGAAAGGGCTCGAGAGTCCGATGCGTTTCCCCTCGCGTCTGATGCGTTTGGAAATCTTTTCCCCGATTCGCCAGTCAGCGAAGAGGATTCAAGGGCGGCGTTCGCGTTAAGTGGCGCAATGACGTCCGAGCCACCGCAAAGCCCGCGAGCCACCCCGCCGAAACCCGCCGCACCAGCGATGGCCGAGCCAGCTACGCCGTCTTCGCCGGCGAGTGGAGCCCAGGAATCCGAAGAGGATATTCGACGATTCCGAGAATGGCTCGACGGCTTGGCGGATTCGTGAAGATTGCCGTCATCAACGGACCGAATCTCAATCTCCTTGGAACGCGAGAGCCCGAGCTGTACGGCTCAACGACACTAGCTCAGATCGAAGAACGGCTGACAGCGCTTGGGAAAGCATTGAATGCCGAGTTGACGTTCTCGCAGTTCAACGGCGAGGGCCAGATCGTCGATGCAATTCACGATTTGAAGGGCAGAGCTGACGGTATCCTCATGAATGCGGGAGCATACTCCCATTCGAGCCTCGCGATCCGCGATGCGCTTGCGGGCGTCGCAATTCCATTCGTAGAGGTGCACCTGACGAACATTTTTGCACGGGAGCCTGCTCGGCGGAAGTCAGCGCTTGCCGAGGCAGCGGCGGCAGTCATCTGCGGGTTTGGACCGGACAGCTACGACCTCGCGTTGCGCGGAATCGTCGCCAAGCTGAATCGAAATGGCTGATCGCCGAAGAGACCGCCTCGCGGCGCTCGGCGCCCGCCTGTCGGCCGAGAAGATCGACGCGCTTCTTCTCACGGGTCTCCCCAACATCAAGTATCTCACCGGCTTCTCGGGAACGAGCGCGCTCGCAATCGCGACTTCGTGCGACATTCGCCTGATCACCGACTTTCGGTATCAGACCCAGGTCGGCGAAGAGGTGGGCGATATCGCCCAGGTGAGAATAGAGCAGATCAGTTTGTGGACGGGCCTCTGGGATATGCTCAAGTCGGTCCCGTCCATTGAGATGATTGGGTTCGAATCCGCGCATCTCCTGCATCGCGATTTCCAGCGTTTGCTCAACGATGGCGCGCGGTGGCAATGGAGACCGCAGATCAATCTCGTGGAAGACCTGAGAGAGTCGAAGGACGCGGACGAGGTCGCATTGATCACCGAGGCCGGGATGATTGCGACTAATGCTTTGACGCGAACTCTTCCGATGATCCACGCGGGCATGACCGAGCTCGAAGTGGCAGGAGTTCTGGAGAAAGCTCTGCGCGACGAGGGAAGTGAGGAAGCCCCATTTCCTCCAATCGTCGCATCGGGTACTCGTTCTGCGCTGCCGCATGCACGGGCATCCTCGCGCGTAATCAACCGCGGCGAGTTCCTGCTAATCGATTTCGGTGCTCAGCATGGCGGGTACTGTTCCGACGTGACGCGCACGTTCGTCATGGGCGCTCCGACCCCTGACCAGCGCGATATTTACGCGGTGGTGAGGGATGCGAACCACATCGCGGCCCACTCGATCAGGGTTGGAATGACGGGCGCCGCTGCCGATGGCCTCGCTCGGAGCTACATTGAGCGTTGTGGCCACGGTGAGGCTTTCGGGCACAGCCTTGGACACGGGCTTGGGCTGGAAGTACATGAGGCGCCTCGTCTTGCGCGTACAGCAGAGTCGACTTTAAGGGCCGGTGCGGTCGTCACGATCGAGCCGGGGATTTACCGGCCGGGGTGGGGAGGCGTCCGTATAGAGGACGACGTCCATCTCTCAGCGAATGGTCCGCAGATTCTTACGAACTTTTCCCGGGAGTTAATCGAGGTCGCATGACACACCCATTACCGATCAAGCGTAGAGTGGCCGGCGCGCTCTCTTTGGGCCTTCGCGGGGAACTAGCGGATGATTGATCTGCGCTTCGTGAAAAAACTGGTCGACATGATCGACGGGTCTTCAGTCGATTCGATCGAGATCTCATCCGATAAAGGGATGAAGATCCGCATATCCAAGACTTCCCAGCAGCGCGCGACCGTGCAGCTTGGCCAGGGTATGCAAGTGTCGCAAATGGCATCCGCGCCCCCGGCCCCGCAGGCGCCTGAAGGACCGACTGCAAAGGAAACAGCGGCAGCGAAGGTTGAAATCGCAAAGGCGCGGTGGCTCGAGGTCAAGTCCCCAATGGTCGGCACTTATTACGCGGCGCCGGAGCCTGGCGCGAAGCCGTACCTGAGCGTGGGCGAAAGAATCTCGAAGGGGCAGATCCTCTGCATCATCGAGGCGATGAAGATCATGAATGAGATCGAATCAGAGTTCGACGGCATCGTGAAGGAAATCCTCGCGCAGAACTCGCATCCTGTCGAGTACGGGCACGTCCTTTTCCGCATCGATCCAAATGGCTGAACCATTCTCCTACGCGCGGCCGATCCTGACGGGCTCGGTTTTCGACCATCGCAATGTTCTGCGTCAGATGCTCGAGCAGAATGCCTCAGTTATTCAGGGCGTCGCCGGTGCCAGTGATACTGCGTGGGATAACATCAGCCAGGACGTGGCCGCCTGACGGTCACCGCAAAATGTTCAAGAAAGTCCTGATCGCGAATCGCGGAGAAATCGCTCTCCGCGTCATTCGCGCTTGTCGTGAGCTTGGCATCCAGACGGTGGCCGTGTACTCGGAAGCCGATCGCGAGTCGCTGCACGTTCGGTTCGCGGACGACGACGTGTGTATCGGACCTGCGCCCGCTCGCGATTCGTATCTGAAAATTCCGCGGATTATCGCAGCAGCGGAAATAGCGGGCGCCGATGCGATTCATCCGGGCTATGGATTCCTCGCTGAAAACGCGGAGTTCGCCGAGACGTGCGCGGCCAGCAACATCGCGTTCATCGGGCCCACGGCCGAACAGATCCGAGTGATGGGCGACAAGGCCGCAGCCCGCAACGCAATGAAAAACGTCGGAGTGCCCATCATTCCCGGTACACCGGGCGGCGTCGACGATCCGGACGACGCACTCAAGTTCGCGCATGAGATCGGATTTCCCGTGATCATCAAGGCCGCAGCCGGCGGCGGTGGAAAGGGAATGCGGGTCGCGACCGAGCCCGACGACTTCATCAGGTCATTTCAGCTTGCGCGCTCCGAGGCGTTGTCGGCGTTCGGAAACGGCGAGGTTTACGTAGAGAAATATCTGTCGCGTCCGCGCCACATTGAATTCCAGATCATGGGCGACAGGCACGGCAACGTCGTCCATCTTGGCGAGCGCGACTGCTCAGTGCAGCGGCGTCACCAGAAGCTCATTGAGGAAGCGCCAAGTCCGGCGCTGACTCCGGAGCTGCGTGAGGCGATGGGTGACGCAGCCGTTCGCGGCGCAAAAGCAATCGATTATGTCGGTGCCGGAACGATCGAGATGCTCCTCGAAGAGGAAAAGTTTTACTTCATGGAGATGAACACTCGCATTCAGGTTGAGCATCCCGTGACCGAGATGCTCACCGGCATTGACCTGGTAAAGGAGCAGATCCGCGTTGCCGCGGGCGAAAAGCTCTCGTTCGACAAGACGCCGGAATATCGCGGGCACGTCATCGAGTGCCGGGTGAATGCGGAAGATCCCGCGCGCAATTTTCAGCCGTCGCCGGGAAGACTGGATGTGTTTCATCCGCCAGGAGGACCTGGTGTCAGACTCGACACGCACGTCTATACTGGCTACACGGTACCTCCGTTCTACGATTCGCTGCTCGCGAAGATCATATGCCAGGGCCGCGACCGTCCCGAAGCACTGCGCCGAATGCGGGTGGCGCTGGAGTCATTCATCATCGAGGGTGTAACGACCACAATTCCGTTCCTTGCGCGCGTCATGGCGAACAAGAAATTCATGGCCGGTGATGTGGACACGAAATTCCTCGAGCGCGAAACCGATCTGTTCAAGGAGCTATCCTAGTTGAAGCTCGATGTATATGTATCGCCGAACGAAATGGCTTCCGGCGATACGCAGGGGCGTGTAGTTGCAGTCATTGACGTACTGAGGGCATCGTCGACAATCGCGGTCGCATTGCACAGCGGAGCGAAGAACGTTATTCCGGCCGACAGTGCGGACGAAGTAATAACGAGAAGCAAATCATTCGAGCGCGCGCACGTGAAGCTTGCGGGAGAACGGCGGATGCTGGCGATCCCCGGGTTCGATATGGGCAACTCACCACTCGAGTACACGGCAGAAGCTGTCTCAGGATGCACCGTTTTGATCAGCACGACAAACGGGACTCGTGCATTGCTGGGGATCCAGGGAGCGCGCGACATCGTGATAGCATCGTATGTAAATCTCAGCGCGGTTTCGGCGATGTTGCGGACGGCCGCGAGGTCGGACGTCGATATCGCGATTGTTTGCGCGGGCACAGAGGGACATTTTAGTCTTGAAGATGCCGCTTGTGCCGGGAGATACGTTCGGGCGATCACCAACCGTGCGTCGTCGTCCGTCATAGCGAACGACGCGGCACAGGCGTGCGCGCTCATTGACAGGAAGTATGGTGACAACATCACGAAGATCTTCAAGGACTCGTCCCACGGAAAAGCGCTCGAAGAAGCAGGGTTCGGGGGCGACCTCGTCGCCTGTGCTTCTGTGGATTCGCACCCTGTTGTCCCCATCTACCAGGAGCGACAGATCACCCGCCTCGGACCTGACCGCGAACGCTAGCCCATCCCCCGGCACCTCGGCCCTTCGTCGCGAGCTGGCAGGAATAGCACTCATTCTTTTTGCGTTGTTCCTTGGCGGAGCCCTGGCCGCGCAGGGCGTCGCGATGATGAGGGCAGAGGGTGACGTAACCGCAAGCTTCGGCTGGGCTGGAAAATTTCTCGCCGCGCCCCTCGGTGGATTCCTTGGCTGGCCGGCGGCAGCGCTCGTTCCGATCGCCCTCGCGGCCCATGCCCTCCGGTTGTTCGGTCGCCTCGATCAACGCACCGATCGCTCGTGGATGATCTTCCTCCTCGGCTTCGTCGTTCTGCTGCCGGTCGGAATTTCGCTGGCTGAGGGTGGATTGAGAGAAGCGACAGCGCTTTCCGGCCTCTGGGGCAGCTTTACGGCTTTTTATCTTTTGCAATTCGCCGGAACGGCGGGAGCCTGGATCGTTCTCCTGCTTTCTTTGAGCGCTCTCATGGCAGCGACGCTGTCGTGGAATCCAATTCGTGCGCTGGTCGGACGAAAGCCGAAGCCCGTCGATGCTCTCGTGAATGAAGAGGCTCTGACCGCACTCGGATGGAATGGCGTGAAGGCGCGGCGACGCAAGGCAATGGACTTTCCGCCAGAGCCGACTCCGGAAGAGATGCCCGGTATCGACGTCGGCCTGATGGATGCCGACGATGCAGTCGAGGACGCGCGGGCGTTGCGAGGCGAGAAGGCGAAGCGCGTGAAGAAATCGAAATCAGACGTTGCCGCGGATCATGCCGACCGCATCGCTCTTGAGATCGATTCGACGGAGCACGTCGGGCTCGCGACAGACGATGAACTCCCACCGTTCACTTTGATGAGTCCTGCGGAAACGACGGATGCGAGGGACCGCAGGGATCGCGATCGGGATCGCGAGCTCGACGCGATGGGGGCGAAGCTCATGGAAGCGCTCCGCACATTTAAAGTCGATGGCGAGCTTGTAGGACGCACGACTGGCCCGGCAGTGACCCAGTTCGAGATCGCGCCTGCCGCTGGTGTGAAGGTCAGACAGTTCGCAACGCTCGCCAATGATCTCGCGCTCGCCATGCGGGCGCAGAGCATCCGCATTGTCGCGCCAATTCCGGGGAAGGGAGCTGTTGGTGTCGAAGTGCCGAACCCGACGCCGGAGATGGTAGCGTTCAGTGAGATGCTGCTGTCGCGCGAATATCAGAAAATGCCGGCAGCGCTCCCCATCGCGCTCGGAAAGGATCTCGA
>JBDSBT010000217.1:0-10860 GCA_039921425.1 Gemmatimonadaceae bacterium
TGAAGGAGCTGGCGCTGCTCGGCTATTTCACCTCGGAGATCGGCTACACCAAGGCGATGCGCTACGTAGAAACGCCCGGACGTTACGAACCATGCGTGGCCTACAAGCCAGGCGAAAAAGCCTGGGCATCCCACGCTTGAGCGTGAGGTAGCGTTGGCGAACATCAGCCGGCGTGCGATGGTGGTGGCGGCTACAGCGGCGGCCGCAGGATTAGCGGTGGTTGGCGACTTTGCTCTAGCGGGTGGCCGTGCACCTGAGCCCACGCGTAAGGGACGTCTCAAGCAATCCGTCTCGCGCTGGCCCTACTCGAGCATTCCGCTCCCGGAATTTTGCGACGCGTGCAAAGCGATGGGACTCAAGGCCATTGACCTTCTCCAGCCGCGCGATTGGACCACGGTTCGCGAGCACGGCCTCGTATGTTCGATGGGATATCCCACGGAGCGGAAGGACTTTCTAAGCAACGGATTCAACAATCGCGCGAGCCACGCGATGCTTGTGGGGGAGTTGGAGCGCACGATTCCCCTGGCGGCGAAGCACGGGGTGCCGAACGTAATCGCGATGTTCGGAAACCGGGAGGGACGAAGTGACGCCGAGGGCATCAAGGCTTCCACCGAGGGACTGAAGCGGATAGCCCCGCTCGCCGAAAAGCACGGAGTGACTGTCTGTGTCGAACTTCTCAATAGCAAGGTGGATCACAAGGACTACCAGGGAGATCATACCGCGTTCGGCGTCGAGGTGATGAAAAACGTGGGGTCGCCTCGTGTAAAGCTGCTTTACGACATCTATCACATGCAGATCATGGAAGGTGATGTAATCCGAACGATCCGCGACAACCTTGCATACAGTGCGCACTTTCACACCGGCGGAGTGCCGGGCCGTCATGAGCTGGACGAGACGCAGGAGCTCAACTGGGGGGCGGTTGCGAAGGAGATCGCCGACACGGGCTTTGGCGGCTTCCTCGCGCACGAGTTCGTGCCGACGCGTGACCCGCTGAGATCACTGGAGCAGGCAGTTGCGATATGTGATGCCTGAACAGCGGACGCGGTGGAAGCGCTTATCCTGCCGTCACCTCAAATCGCCCGGGATACCTGCTGAAGTACTCGAGCGGATTCCGCCCGGCCTTGGTGATCCAGAAAAGATCCACCATCTGGCGCGGAAGAGGCGAACCATTACCGTCAGTCCATGGTTCTCGTCATGGGAGCACCCGAATCCTGATGTTGCGGAACGCAACGCGGTCGCCGTGGTCCTGTAGCCCGATATGGCCTTGTTTCGCTATGCCGTACAGGGGCATCGTGCTGAACTTGCTCTTCGCCACGCGATCCTTCCAATCCGCGCTGCCGCGCTCATACTCGAGGAGCTTGACGCCGTTCAACCAGTGCTCGGTGTGATCGCCGTTTACGACGAGTCGCGCCTCGTTCCACTGACCGGCCGGGCGGACGACGCCGCGAGGGGCGGGATACAGACCGTAGCTGGCACCGGCGGAAGTCAGGTCTGACTTACCGTCCTGGTGGCGTGCATCGTCGAGGACCTGCATCTCGGCGGCGGCTTGCCAGATGATGTCGGCTTGCTCATTCACGCGATAGAAGATTCCGCTGTTGCCTCCCTCGGAGACGTTCCACTCGAGCGCAAACTCAAAATTGCGGAACTGCTCATTCGTAATGATGTCGCCGGCTCCATCCGCCACTCGTACGAGTGAGCCGTCGACTACCTGCCAGCCACTGGAGATCGACGGCTTGCGGAATTCGCGCCATCCGGTCGTTGTGCGGCCGTCGAACAGCAGGCGCCAACCTTCGGCGACGTCCTGACGAGAGAGAACGTTGGGGGTCGCCGGGCGGGCGGATGCCATCTGACTACCTGTGCTACACGCACTTCCACCCGCTACCGCCATGAGTGCCACTCCAGCCAGGATAAGCTTCTGTTTCATAATGACGAATTCCCGGATGTGATCAAACACGATGTCGAAAGTGTAGAGTTAGCGAACAATCTATTAGAGCGCCACCCTTCATCTAATGGCCACCAACCGCTCCTTCCACAGGGAGTAGATCGCCGGAATCACCAGAAGCGTAAGCACCGTGCTCGTGATCATTCCACCCACCATCGGCGCAGCGATTCGCTTCATGACATCGGCGCCCGTGCCTTCGCTCCATAGGATGGGAAGCAATCCGGCCATGATTGCGATGACCGTCATCATCTTCGGCCTCACACGCCCCACACCTCCTTCTTCCACGGCGGCATCGACGTCGCGGAGCGTAGACATTGCACCTGAATTTCGTCGAGCGGCGAATGCCTGGTCGAGGTACAACAGCATAATCACGCCGGTTTCGGCAGCCACCCCTGCCAAAGCAATGAAGCCGATCGCCACCGCAACGCTGAGATTGTAGCCAAGTATTGCCATGAGCCATACGCCGCCGATGAGCGAGAAGGGCAGCGACAACATCACGATCGCGCTTTCCGTGACGCTTCGAAAATTGAAATACAACAGCATGAAAATCACGAGCAACGTGAGCGGCACGACGTACATCATCCGCGCCTTCGCACGTTCAAGCGATTCGAACTGCCCCGACCACTCTATTCGGTACCCGGCGGGAAGCCTCAGGCGGGAAGCGAGCAGGGCCTTACCGTCGGCTACGTAGCTGCCGATGTCCCGGTCGAGGATGTCAACATAGACAATATTGTTGAGCAGGGCATTTTCGGATTTGATGAGAGTTGGCCCTGGCACCACCGTGATTGCTGCCAGTTCCTTGAGGGGAACCGACGCACCGGACGGAGTCGACACAAGTACTCCCCCTACCTCCTCGGGATTGTCACGCAGCTCGCGCGGATATCGGACGAGAACACTGTACCGTTCTCGTCCAGTTATCACTTCTCCGGCATCCGCGCCGCCGACGGCAGCACTGAGCGCCGCCTGCACCTCGTCGCCGCTTAGCCCGTAGCGCGCGGCCCGAGCGCGGTCAACCTCGACGTTCAGATACCGGCCACCAACCGCACGTTCCGCAAAAACAGAGTTCGTTCCCTTGACCGACGGCAAGAGACTCTCTATCCGCTTGCCGATCCGATCCAACTCGGCCAGGTCTGGTCCGAATATCTTGATTCCAACAGGAGTCTTGATACCGGTGGTCAACATGTCGAGACGGTTCTTGATCGGCATCGACCACATGTTGGCGACACCCGGAGTCCGCACTGTGGCATTTGCTTCCCGGACGAGCGAGTCGTATGTAACGCCCGGCCGCCAGTCTTTGGGATCTTTCAAGATCGCGATAGTCTCGATCATCGACATCGGCGCCACGTCAGTCGCCGACTCGGCCCTTCCGATTTTTCCGAGCACAGTCTCAACCTCAGGAAGGCGAGCCAGCGCCGCATCGCGTTGACGCAGTATCATTTTCGCTTCTGCACTCCCAACCCCGGGGAAAAGCGAGGGCATGTCCATGATGCTTCCCTCGTTCAGCGGGGGCATGAACTCACTGCCAAGGCGGGACGCCGGAATCACAGTCACGACGAGCAACAGCAACGCAGCGATGATCGTCGCCCATCGGTGACGGAGCACGAGCTCGATCGCTGGCCGGTAGATGCTGATGAGGGCCCTGTTCACCGGGTTCGCCGATTCAGGTTTGATTCCCTTCTTGATGAGCAGCCGCATCATCACGGGCACTACCGTGATCGACAACAGTGCAGCCGACGCCATCGAAAGAGTCTTGGTCCACGCGAGCGGCTTGAACAACCGGCCTTCCTGCTCGCCGAGCGCGAACACCGGCACGAATGACAACGTGATGATCAGGAGGGAAACGAAAAGCGCCGGCCCGACCTCCTGTGCGGCTTCAGTTACGAGCCGCCAATGCGGAATTTGCGTCTTGTCGCGCTCGTTCTTCTCGATGTGCTTGTGAAGATTCTCTACCATGACGATGGCCGCGTCGATCATCGCACCAATCGCGATCGCGATTCCGCCTAGCGACATGATATTGGCCGTGATGCCGAGCACGCGCATGGCAAGGAGCGCCATCAGCACGCCAAGTGGCAACGTAAGAATGGCAACTGCTCCACTTGCGAAGTGAAGAAGAAAAACCAGAGCCACGATCGCGACGATGATCGACTCTTCCACAAGCTTTTCGCGCAGGTTGGCGATTGCCCTGTCGATGAGACCCGAGCGATCGTATCCCTCTACGAATGTCACTCCGTGGGGAAGTCCTGGCTCGAGTGTGCGAAGCCGCGCTTTTACTCGCTCGATCACGGCCTTCGGATTTTCGCCGTAGCGCATGACTACCCATCCAGTCACCGCCTCGCCTTTTCCATTGAGATCCGAGATGCCGCGCCTCTGGTTGGGACCGATCTGCACGTTCGCGACCTCTCCCACGGTGACCGGAGTTCCCCCCGTACCCGTTCCGATGGATACAGCGCGAATCTGATCGAGTGACGCAAATCGACCGCGACCGCGAATCACGAGCTCGGTGCCGCCCATTTCCAGTAACCTGCCACCGACGTCGGCATTCGATCCCCGGACTGCAGACACGACCGATGAAAGCGGGACGTTGTAGGAAAGCAGGCGAGCGGGGTCGACTTCCACCTGGTATTGCTTTTCGAATCCACCGAAAGACGCGATCTCCGCTACTCCATGCACCGCTGTCAGCGCCGGCTTCACCGTCCAGTCCTGGATCGCCCGCAACTCGCCCAGATTCAATCGTCCGGTGGTGTCGGCAAGTATGTACTGCATCACCCAGCCGACACCTGTTGCGTCGGGACCCAGCGTCGTCATCGCACCCTCGGGGAGCCGACGGCTCGCGCCGTTCAAATATTCGAGAACGCGTGAGCGTGCCCAGTACAGATCAGTGCCATCCTCGAAAACCACGTACACGGCCGAGAGGCCGAACTGGCTCATGCCGCGGACGAACTTGATTTTTGGAACCTTGAGCAGCTCGGTCTCGAGCGGATACGTCACCTGATCTTCAACAAGCTGAGGCGGCTGGCCGGGCCAGTCCGTCATCACGATCACCTGTGCGTCAGATAGATCAGGGATCGCATCCACCGGGGTGTTCATCACACT
This sequence comes from Gemmatimonadaceae bacterium, assembly GCA_039921425.1. Classification (GTDB taxonomy): domain Bacteria; phylum Gemmatimonadota; class Gemmatimonadetes; order Gemmatimonadales; family Gemmatimonadaceae; genus UBA4720. Next base: position 5,036 of record JBDSBT010000217.1, read on the forward strand.
CCAGATTCCGGCGACGGCTACGATTGCCGCTCCGCCGAGGACGATGCGGGTGTGCGACACCGACCATTCAATGATTTTGCGAAGCATCACTATCTCTTCGCTGCGGGAGGCATCTGCATTCCTTTCATGTCGGCGCCTTTGTCGTTCATCGAGCCGGCCATGCCCGCCTGGCCGATCATGCTGCGCATGACTTCTCCGATGTTCGACTCGGAATCGAGAAGGAACTGGGCACTCGTGACGACGATTGCGCCCGGGTCCGCGCCGGAAAGTATTTCGACTAACCCCGATGCCCGCCGCCCCGTTACTACGGTGTGAGGCATGAGCGATCCGTCTTTCATTCTCACAAAGACGTAGGTTCTATCTCCTGTGTCGATCAGCGCCGGTGAGGGGACAGACATGCTGCTTCCCTCGGATGAGGACAAGAGAACGGTTGCGAACATTCCGGGCTTCAGGCGTCCGTTGGGGTTTGAGAGAACAACGCGCGCTCTGATCGTCCGGGCCTGCTCCGTGAGAGTCGGATAGACGTACGAGACCCGGCCGGACATCGGCTCACCCGGGAAGCTGTTCACTTCTATTAACGCTGTAGCTCCGACCTGAGCGCTTCGGGCATCGGCCTCGCGGAATTCCGCAATCGCCCAGACAGTCGATAGGTCGGAAACGGTCATCAGTGGAGCGCCCGCCATGACCGACTGGCCTTGCACCACGTTTTTTTCTGTTACGACGCCGCTCACCGGAGAGAGGAGCGTGACCGTTCGGCTTGCCTGTCTCTTTCGCAGTATTCCGTCGATCTCCGCGTCGGAGACATCCCATAGTCGGAGGCGTTGCTTCGCGGCGGCGAGAAGACTCACAGAATTCAGAGCGACGCCGGGAATCGGCGACTCAAGAGGCTGATTGAGGCGGGCCGCAAGCAGAAGCTCCTGCTTTGCGGCGTAGACGTCCGGCGAATACAACGCGGCAACAGGCTGCCCTCGTCGCACGGTTTGCCCAGTCGCGTTGACGAAGAGCCGTTCCACGAAGCCGTTGAATTTTGGCGTGATTTGCGCGACGCGGGTTTCGTCCATGACAATCGATGCGGTTGCGCGAACCTGATTCTGGAACGGGCGAAGCTTGAGCGTATCGAAGGTCACGCCGAACTCGCGAATCTGTGACGCGGTGAGACGTACCCCGCCTCCGCGCAACGACATATCCATGCCCGCCATGCCGTTACTGCTGGCCTTGTCATTGATCATGTCGACTTTCGGTTCCGCTGTCCCCGCGTGATTCCGGGAGGTGAGCAGCCACCCGACTGCGGCGACGATGAAGACAACTCCGAGGATGATCCAAGTCTTCCTCGAGTTCACGCGAGCGGGGACGCCATTCGAGCCATGATTGCTCATCGCAACGTCTCCTGTCCGGTCATTGCGTCAAGCTCGGCAATTCCCTGAGCGAAGTCGGTCATCGATCGGTGATAACCAACCTCCATGTCGAGCAGCGTACGCTGTGAATCGAGTACCGATGAGAGGTCGCTTGTTCCACTTCGATAACCGCTCACGGCCGAGGCGAGGGAAGCGCGCGCCTGTGGTAAGAGGGCCTTTACATAAAGAGCGAGCTGCGTCCTGGCGCGGGTCACGTCGCTATAGACCCTTGCGACTTCCGAGCGCACGAGTGCTTCAGTTGCCCTCTGTTCCGATTCTCCGGTCGCGATATCGGCGCGTGCCGCCGCGACAAGCGCCCCCTGCTTGCTCGCGCGTTGGAGTGGGACCGGTACCGACACAACAAAGGAAACCATATCGGGCCTCCCGACAGGTCGGTCGCCAGCTCCGCGCATCGTTCCGGAGCGTTGGCCGTATTGAAGCGAAAAATCGAAGTCAGGCAAATGCTGTCTTTGCGCGAGCTCCATCCGCGCCGCCACTATGGCGTTCGCTGCGTAGTTCCGTCGAATTTGCGGATTTGCCGTCATCGCGAATGCCTGCAGGTCGGCAAGCGGAAACAGAGGCCCAGCCGTCGCAGACGAACCAAGTGTCCGGGAAGAAAAGCTGATGGCGGATACGTTCGAGTCCACCGCGGCTCTCACAAGCCGCGCCGGTATGGCCGCGTTGGTGAGTGACGGTGGCACGTCGGCGATCAGCGCACCGATTTTTTCAGTGAGTGCCCGCCGCCTCTCGATCAGCTCGTTTGCTCCGACGTTCAGGCGTGAGGCTTCGATGTTTGCCCGCAGCACATCCTGCTGGTTTCCAGGTCCCGCTGAGTAACGCAGACTTGCCGCCTTGATGACGGTGCCAGCGAGAGTGTCCGTTCGGCTGGCGATCTCGAGAGCCGCATCGATATAAGCGATTTCGTAGTACGCATTTTTCACCCCGCGGACCACCGCCAGCCGAATGCTATCAGCCACGACCGCCGTTTCGGCTGCCTGGAGTTCTGCAATTGTGCGCGCGAGGCGAAGCTTGCCGGGGTAGGGAATTGTCTGGCTCAACCCGATCATCTTCATCGTCATATCATCATCGCTGAAACTGAAATTGTTAATTGGTACGTTGATGATCCCGGCCATCAGCATCGGGTCGGGGCGTGCGCCGGCTGGAGCGATGCGTGCGCGCATTGCCAGCGCCCTGCTTCGCGCCGCAGCGAAATCGGGGTTTGCCGCAATCGTGCGTGCAACGAGGCGGTCGAGCCCGGCGGATTCAGGTGGTATGTCCTGCGCATGAAGTGGAAAGGCGACAAGGGTTGATCCTGCCGCGAATGCGCATGCGATGATAGAAGTTGTCAGGCGGCATCGTGGCAAAAAGCTCGATGCGCACCTTAATGTGCGAATTTTCATGATCCCAATTCCAGTTGTGATAGTGCGCGCCGCGTGAAGCGGGCGGAGTCGGCGCCGACCGGGCTTGCTAGCCGCGGCCGGAGTGCGATTAAATCAGTCGAACTGGATTCAGGCCCGGGGAGGGGGCAGCTCGGGCAGCAATGTGCGCGACGAAGGCTGCGAAACGATCAGTGCTTCCGGGCACTCCGGTACGGGGCGGCCGGCACTTTCAACTGCACGGATGGCGTTGTAGCTGGCAGCGCTGCAGAAAGCCATCGTTGCGCACTCGTGCGACGCACCTGGGGTGTTGCAGGCCAGGTCTGATTTCGCGCCGGCCGAAGCACTTGCATCGGCGCCATCCATCCCTGCCATGGCAGCGACGTGTGCAGCGGCATTCTCTGCTGATATCATCCCAGAGCGGCACGCAGTGGCGGCGGCTCCCATCTGAGGAAAGAGCCCGGCCAATGCCGTAAGAAGAAGAAATGTCCGCACGATTCGAATCATTTCACGAGAAGATAGCGGGTGCGAAGGTGATACTTTTGACAAACCATGGTCGGGTGGTTGTCTACTTTCGGTTCAGGTGGTTGGTTCGGCGACCAGATTTTCGGTAGGAACCGCAACTGCTGCAGCACCCGGCTCGGCTGCAACGCCGTCTGCCGGAGCTGGGCGAACGGGCTTCTGCCACGTTCTCTGGTAGGCGGGACGCACAGGACGGGCTGCAATCGCGAGCAATTCCGCGTAATACGCAATAATGCGCTTTTGCACCGACTGCTTCGTATCCTTGGGCGATGCCTCAAACGGGGCGTAACGGGTGCTACGCTCGCTGGTATCGACGCGGAACCACCACCACGGTGGCATACCTGCGTGACGAGGAGCTTCGATCGAGCAGAAAAAAGTCTGCCCGCCATCCACAAACTGGAAATCCTGAGTCACATTGCTCCTTGACGTTATTCATCAATCTAACTGTTTGCACACGCTCGAGGCGGGTTATAGGAGCTTTCGCGTTTTGCGAGATGGAAAATCCGCTTGCGGGTATTTCGCCCTTTCCTAAAATTGGTCCCGGGCCAATCTTTGGACTACATGACGAATACAAATAGCCCCGTGACCTTTTGCGGCGGCAAATTGTCACTCGACAGACTCCCACACATTCACATGCGATCCTGTTTCGTTCTCGCTGTCGCCCTTGCGGCTGCCGGTTGCAAGACCGATTCGACCACGCCCGAAGCTCCGGTGACGTTTCGCGTTACTGCGACAATCACGGGGACGAACACGTGTGCGGTTAACGCGCTCGAGAAATCGTACGGATCTATCGGACAAATCGCCGGTGACAAACCGACGAAATTCGTCGGAACGCTCGACAAGAATTACCACGGGTTGAGCTGTTGGGTTTCCGCCGACGGTGGCGTCACCACGACCGGCGGCGATGGCTTCTTCAACATCATTTTCTCGGGCAATACACTCGGCAAGCCGCTGGCGGTGGGGACCTACGGACTTCGCTTTGAGATTTTCGACGGGACTCCACTTATGATGGCGACCATACGCTTTGGTTCGTCGAGCATTGGGGGAGATGAGTTGCGCCCGCTGGACAATGCGCAGGGTGCGATCACGGTGGACAGCACTGCGAATGGAACTCGTAACATTCATGTCGACTTGCAGGCAGTTCGCTACCACCGCGGCTTATAGCCGATTGCAGCGGGCCTGGAGTCACCAGCCAAGCACTAGCGCGAAAATCAGCGGCGCAACGATGCTCGCGTCGCTCTCGACGATGAACTTCGGTGTGTCGATGGCGAGTTTGCCCCATGTGATCTTTTCGTTCGGCACCGCGCCCGAGTACGAACCGTAGCTGGTCGTCGAATCGGATATCTGACAGAAGTAGCCCCACACGGGAATGTTCTCGCGCTGCAAATCCTGGTGCAGCATAGGCACGACGCAGATCGGGAAATCCCCGGCGATGCCTCCACCGATCTGGAAGAATCCAATCGTGCTGTCATCAGTAGCGTTGTTCGTGTACCAGTCGGCAAGCTGCATCATGTATTCGATGCCCGTGCGAACTGTATGAACGTTTTTAACATCGCCCGATATGCAGTGGCCAGCATACATGTTACCGAGCGTGGAGTCTTCCCAGCCAGGAACGATCATCGGCAGATTTTTCTCGGCGGCCGCGACCATCCATGAATTCTTCGGATCGATCTGATAGCTGCCGTCGAGCGCGCCATTCTGCAGGATGCGATACATGAACTCGTGCGGGAACAACTTTTCGCCGCGCTGGTCCGCCGCCATCCACTCATCGAGAACCACTTTTTCGATGCGCCGCATCGCTTCCATTTCGGGAATGCACGTGTCAGTCACGCGGTTCATGTGACGGTTGAGAAGACCCTGTTCGTCCTCCGGAGTCAGATCGCGATAATTCGGAACCCTTTCGTAATAGTCATGTGCGACGAGGTTGAAGATGTCCTCCTCGAGATTGGCGCCGGTGCAGGTGATAATCTGGACCTTGTCCTGTCGGATCATCTCTGCGAGTGAGATGCCCAGCTCGGCCGTGCTCATCGCGCCGGCCAGCGTGACCATCATCTTGCCGCCGTTCGTCAGATGCGCCGTGTAGGCGTCAGATGCATCGACGAGCGCCGCTGCGTTGAAGTGCCGGTAGTGGTGCCGGACGAACTGTGAGACAGGCCCTCCGCCGGCCGATGCTCGTGCTACCGCTCGGGCGCTGCTGGTGCGCTCTGATGTCGATTGGGTCATAGAGGGGATGCTAACAAGAAAGGGATTTCGTCGCGAGTGTCTATGCAAGAACCGGCACTCTCCAAATCCAGAACTGCAAGAACCGGAAAAGCCTAATTTGCCGCGAGGGTCGTCCCGGTTCACCGGCGTCGTCCCGGGCGTTCCGTCATTTGCCTCGACCGGCATGCTCCGAGGGCGCTGAGAACAGCTCGCTGAGGACGGCGGATCGTATGACGGGAACTACGGGAACGAATTAATGGGAACTACGGGAACGACCGAGGAGAATACGGAATGCCTCGCGGCGGAATCGAATTTGGCGCCGCACTCCGGA
>JBDSBT010000218.1:0-13546 GCA_039921425.1 Gemmatimonadaceae bacterium
TCCGAAATCAGAACGCGTCAGAACCTCACCTATGATGTTCACGCCCCGTTTGTCGATCGAGCCGCGACGGCTGGCGGGCTCTACGTGTCAACCGCGTCGCCAGACACCACGCTCAAGCTGATGAAGACCGCAGTAAAGGAGCTTCAGGAAGGTTTGCTCGACAAGGACGGTCTCGGGCGACTCGAGCAGCAATTTCTAACCGAGTATTTCCTCGACAATGAGACGAACGATGCTCAGGCGGATTTTCTTGCCAGGTCACAACTTTATCGCGGCGACTACAAAGCGGCCGATCGATTTGTTGACGATCTGAAAAGCGTTACTCCAGAAGCCGTTCGGCGAGTGGCGCGAAGGTACATGAAAGGAATCCGCTTCGCTTATGTTGGCGACCCCAGCCAGGTTAACAAAGCCCTGATTACTTCTTTCTGATCGAACTGAAAATACAAACAGGCGAAAGGGCTACTGTGGCTATTTCGCACGTTTTGCTATTGCAGCCCTGATGTCATCCAAGCCGACATCGGCGGAGCGGGCCGCAACAAGTACATGGTACAACAGGTCAGCAGCCTCTTCAGCAATTCTATCGCGGTCGTTGTCGGCTATGGAGGCGATCAGCTCAGCTGCCTCCTCGCCAATCTTCTTAAGCCGAAGATTTCTATTGCTCAACAGTTTGTGTGTGTAGCTCTCGGACGAAGCACTGGGCAGCTGGCCAAGCGTTTGGAGCCGGCCGAGAATTGTTTGATCGAGCTGCGAAAGAGAATCAGCACCGAGCGCAGGATCGCCGAAACAGGAGCGTGAATTGGTGTGACACGCGGGACCAGCCGGAGTTACTCGCGCCAGCACAGCATCACTGTCGCAATCGACTGACAGAGATACGACTTTCTGCACGTTCCCGCTTGTCGCTCCCTTGTGCCAAAGTCCGCGCGTACGGGAGAGAAAGTGCATCTCCCCCGTTTCGAGCGTTTTCTCAATCGCCTCGCGGTCAGAGTGCGCTACCATGAGCACTGACCCGGTCGCGGCATCCTGGACGACCACGGTTACAAGTCCATTCGATTTCGAAAAATCGAGAGAATCGATATCAAGATTTTTCATGGCTCGGTCGAAGAATTGGATTTTGCAATGAGGATCTCTCGCACCAGGGGACCTAGGACGCGGTTGGTTGCAATTGCACTACCTCCAAATGCAGTGACGGCACCAGCGAAATCAGTGATGGTTCCGCCTGCCTCGCGGATGATCGGGAGGAAAGCTGCTATGTCCCAGGCGGATAGTCTGGGATCGGCCATCACTTCGGCCCGTCCCGAGGCCACCATCAGATAGCCGAAACAATCTCCCCAGCTTCGGCTGATGCGCGCACTCTTTTCCAACTGGCCCCATCGCGACGCGGTTGGCTCATCCGTGGAAAAGGGAGACTGACTCGTCAGAATCGTTGCAGCGGTTATGTCCGCCACCGACGACACGTGAGATTGCGAGTCGTTGAGCCAGCAGCCGCATCCATTCGCGGCGACGATCAACTCCGTGGTCGCAGGAAAGAATGCAGCACCAGCGATTATCTCATCACCATCCGCAACAGCGATGAGCGTGCCCCAAAGCGGGACCTCGCTGATGAACGATTTGGTGCCATCGATGGGGTCGATGATCCATCTTCGACGCGCACCGGATCGAACATCGGGAAACTCTTCTCCAAGAATACCGTCACCGGGAAAGCGACGCTCAATCCATTCACGCGCTGCATTTTCGGCAGCGCGGTCAGCAATCGTTACCGGCGTTCCGTCCAGCTTCGTTTCGACAGGTGCTTTCTGGCGGTAGTAGCCGAGCGCAATGTCTCCGGCCAGCCGGGCTACTTCGCACACTGCTTGTAGATAGGTTGACTCGCTCATGCCGCCGTCCGAACATGCACACCCGACTCCATCAGCGAATTCTTTATTTCCCTGACGGTTATTTTGCCGTCGTGTAGAATTCCGGCAACGAGCGCAGCGTCCGCATGGCCATCACGTAGTACCTCCACAATGTCGGATGAAGATCCGGCGCCTCCGGATGCAACAACGGGAACGCTTACAGCGTCAGCGACTCTCTGAGTCAGCTCGATGTCGTACCCGTCTCGAGTACCATCATGATCGATGCTTGTTAGAAGAATCTCCCCGGCCCCGCGATTGACACATTCGATTGCCCACGCTATCGGATCGAGCGACGTTCTCAATCGTCCGCCCTGGGTGTAGACAAGCCATCCATTCCCTTCTCTTTTTGCGTCGATGCTCGCAACAACACACTGTGAGCCAAAGCGTTCAGCCGATTCGGTAAGAACCTCCGGGGTTCGAACTGCGGCGGAGTTAATGCTGACTTTGTCCGCTCCAGCGCGAAGAGAAATTCCCACATCGGCAACCGTGCGAATCCCTCCCCCGATTGTCAGGGGAATGAACAGCCCTTCGGCGGTGCGTTTCGCGACATCGAGGACAGTCGCCCGCTTCTCACTACTCGCCGAAATATCCAGGAACACGATCTCGTCGGCACCCGCGGACTCGTAGCCGCACGCCATCTCCACAGGATCTCCAACATCGCGCATCGACTCGAACTCCACGCCTTTAACCACGCGCTCGCCAGCGACGTCAAGGCAGACAATAATGCGCCGGGAAATCATGACTTCACGTCGAGGTTGACGCCGCCCTTCGTGCTGAACACGGCATCTGTGCCAACAATGGCCTGTCGAAGCGCGAAACCGAGTGCCTTGAAAGCGGCCTCGACGATATGGTGCCGGTCGCGTCCTCTGAGCACACGGATGTGAAGCGTCATCCGTGCATTATCGGAGAATGAACGCATCCAGTGATCGTAAAGCGAGCTGGGCAACGGGCCCTGGTAAAACGGCCGGCCACCGGCATCGACGGTGACCTGTACCAGAGCTTCATCCATAGGTACGGTGCTGGAGCCGTACCGGGCACAGGCTGCCGGAAGGGTTCTCGCAAACGCCTCTCCAACGGCGATCGCTACATCCTCGATGGTGTGATGCTTTAGATCACCGTCCGCATCGATCTCGATGTCGATTCCCGAATAGCGGGAAAGCGCAGTCATCATGTGATCGAGGAATGGAACGCCGGTGGAGATACGCGAGACTCCCTTACCAATATTCATCTCGACGGTGACAACCGTTTCGGAAGTACGCCGTTCGATTGTGGTCATGTTGAGAATTCCTCAGCAGCAGCTTTCGGGTCGAGTGTTCCTGCGTAGATGGCCATTCCCACGATGGAAGCGGCCACGCCTTCTTCTTCAAGAGAGTGAAGATCGCTCATCCCTCGAATTCCACCCGAGATGAAAACGGGGTGACTTGAAGCAGCAACGACGTCCTCTACGAGTCGAAAGTCGGGCCCTTCGAGCTGGCCCTCACGATGCACGGCGGTGACCAGAACTCCGGCTAGCGCAGAATCATTGAGCTCGTGAATCAGGTCGAGAACGTTGCGTGAGGACGTCCGGGTCCAGCCACGTGTTACGAGACTGCGATCTCGCGTATCGGCGGCGACGATGATCGATCCAGGAAATTGCGAAGTTATGTCCGAAAGCCAAAAAGGATCTTCGATCGCGCGCGTTCCAAGAATTACTCGCGTCGCTCCGTTGAGAAGGAGATCTTCGACTTGCTGCTCGTCGCGGATGCCCCCGCCAACCTGGACTTCACACACGGCAGATCGCAGAATCGACTCAACGACGTCGGCGTTGGAACCGGTACGCATCGCCGCATCGAGGTCGACGACGTGTATGACCCGAAAGCCATCCGTCTCCCACTTACGTGCGATGCCGACCGGATCATCCAGACGTACCATCTCCTTCTCGAACGAACCACCGACAAGCTGCACGCAACAGCCATCGCGCAAATCCACCGCAGGTATGACAATCACATGGCCGCCTGCTTCAGGAATGAAGCGATGAACGAAATCCCTCGAGCGGAACTCTTTTCGGGATGAAACTGAACGCCGACGACGTTTTGCGAAGCGACCGAAGCAACGAATCGGTCGCTCCCGTGAGTCGCCCAGGAGCGTACAGATTCAGCATCGAGCGGCTCGCACACAAAACTGTTCGCGAAGTAAGCAGTTTGAAGGGAGGAGGAGGCGAATAACTCGCCGGCAGTGTCTTCGAGGTCGTTCCATCCAATCTGAGGAACATGCTGCGATCGAAGCCGTCGAACGCGACCCGCGAAGAAGCCAATGCCCGTTCCAACACCTTCTTCGCTCTCGTCAAAGAGCAGCTGCATGCCAAGGCAAATGCCAAGGCAGGGGAACCCGTCCAATAGAGCCGAGCGAATTCTGTCTCGTTGAGGCGCAAGAAACTCAGCGGCCAGAGAAAAGGCTCCGACCCCCGGCAGAATCATCGCCTCCCGGGATAGCACTCGATCAATCTCGGTCTCGATAGTGACGTCTGCGCCAGCGCGGCTCAATCCCTTCGCAAGTGAATGGAGATTGCCGGCCCCGTAGTCCAGAATCGCGACTTTCATGAAACCGGCCGCTCGAACGCAGTGAGAAATATTTCCATCATCTCCCACGGGCCGATAGTGATGCGAAGCGCCGGTCCAATTCCGGCAAGGTTCGAGAAGGCACGAACAGCAACACCCATATTGAACATTGTCGTGGCAACTTCAACCGCATTGAATAACGGAAGCAGGATAAAGTTGGCATCGCTTGGCATTGGCCTATGTCCGAGGCTTTCCAAGCGGGTCACCAAGCGTGATCGATTCGCGAGAGCCTCGGCTACCGTTGCCTCAACCCACGGCAGATCATTCTCAATTGCTGCTATTGCAGCGACACTTGCGAGTGCGTTGACCTTGTACGGACCTCGAGATTTCTCGACTTCAGCCACGATCGCCGCACTCCCAAGCGCGTATCCAACGCGCAGCCCTGCCATCCCGAAGGCTTTCGACATCGTTCGTGTGATCAACACATTGCCGCAGCTTCCAAGCAGCGGAATCATCGATGCCTCGGAGTATTCCGCATACGCGCAATCAACGATTACAAGTCCTTCGAACTGATCGGCAATCGAACTAATTTGCTCGATACCGGTCGACATGCCGGTCGGATTGTTGGGCGAGCAGACGTAGATGATGTCGGATCTTGCCGAAAGCATTTCGTCGATCGGGAGGTCGCCGTTGGCACGGAAGAGCCTGCTCACTACATCTACACCGTTGACGCGAGCCAGAACCGAGATCATGCTGAACGTCGGATCGCAGCAGGTGAGTGAGCCCATGTGATTTCCAAAGGCGCGAATTGCAGCATCGAGAACGTCGTCGGAACCACACCCAGTGACGACCATCGACGGCTCGACTCCTGTGTAGCGGGCAAGAGACTGCTTCAACTCCGCTGAATACGCGGACGGATACCGGCGAGCTTCGGCAAAAGAAAAACTCTCGAGAGCTCGTCGGGCCGACGGAGGCACACCCCAAAGATTCGTGTTGTCGCTGAGATCGATTGCACAGACGCCGGTATCGGCGTCGTACACTGAAACCTGGTCAAACCCTGAGCGAGATATTGGAAGCCTGCGTGTACTATCGGGCGTCATGTCGAGACCTCTGCCCAAGCGAGCGAGGCAGCTGCGTGCGCTGAGAGGCCCTCGGCCTCTGCAAAAATTGCAACATCTTTCGCGAGACTGGCTGCTGCTGACGCCGTGACTTCCTGAAATGTCGTCCATCGAACGAAATCCAAAGTGGACAACCCGGAATACGAGCGAGCAAGACCACCAGTCGGCAGGACGTGGTTCGCGCCAGTCATGTAATCACCAAACGACACCGAGCTGGCTTCACCAAGAAATACTGTTCCCGCATTTCTCACCAGATCGAAAACCTGCCGTGGATTGACAACAGCGAGCAGAAGATGCTCCGGAGCGAACCTGTTCGAGATGTCCAACGCGTCTTCGATTGATCCGACTGTTACGACTCCGCCACGTTCTGCGAGTGCGGTCGCGATGATGTCCTTTCGTGATGCAGTTTTCAGCTGCAACAGGATTTCCGTTTCAATGAGGCGCGCAATCTTCATATCAGTCACAACCACGACCGCGATTGCTTCGGGGTCGTGCTCTGCCTGAGCCAGCACTTCTCGCGCAACGAATCCAGGATTTGCCATGTCGTCCGCGATAACGAGCAACTCGCTCGGTCCTGCTGGTGAGTCAAACGATGCTGCTGTCGCGAGCTGGAGCTTCGCCTCGGCAACATATGCGTTTCCAGGACCAACGACCTTGTCCACGCGAGGAATGGTCGTAGTGCCGACACACATTGCGGCAATCGCGCCTGCGCCACCGACCGCAAAGACCCTGTCAACGCCGGCCAGCCGCGCGGCAGCAAGTACGGCTCGGCTCGGAGATCCGCTTGCCGATGGCGGAGAGCAGAGAATGATTTCCCCGACTCCCGCGACTCTCGCTGGAACGGCGCCCATCAGGACGCTGCTTGGATAGGATGCCCTACCGCCGGGGGCGTATACGCCAACACTGCCGAGGGGATCAGGCCGACGGCCCACAATGACACCGGGTTCGATTATTATCGAACTTACTTGAGGAAGTTGTGCTTCGTGAAACCGGCGAATGTTGTCCGCCGCCCGCTCCATCGATTGCCGGAGGTCGCGCGGGAGCTCGTCAAGCGCCTCGACCAGGGATTCCCGTGCTACTTCGAGCTCATCGAGATTGACCCCGTCCAACTCCCTGGCCATCTCGCGGAGTGCAACGTCCCCGGCCTTTCGCACCCGATCGATTATTGCAACGACCCGTTCGGAGACTGCCGACCCGCGGAGGCCGCCGCGTTCGAGGAGAAACGCTTTATCTGCCGCCGGCAGCTCCGAATATGCACCGCTGAACCGAAACTCGAAGTCACCGGTCATGGCATTAGCCGCTCGATTCGAGTGACAAGAATTCCTTCGGCACCCGCCTGCTTGAGCGATCCGATGGTCCGATAGATCGAGTCCGCGGGCACAACCGCGTGAACTGCGACGAAGATCCCCCCGTTCATGATATCGATTACGGTAGGGCCGTTCAGCCCAGGAAGAATTTCCTTCACGCGGCCGAGCGACTCGCGTGGGACGTTTGCCATCAGGTAACGTTTTCCGCGAGCGTGAATGACCGACTCCAGTGCGCTGACCAGCCCGTCGAGGGCCTCCAACTTCCCAACGTCCGTCATCGCGTTTCGCGAAGAGAATAATCGAGCGGTCGATTCCATCAGCGTCTCGGCTTCGCGGAGGCCATTGGTTCGAAGTGTGGATCCAGTGGACACAATGTCGACGATCATGTCGGCGATGCCCAGGTGAGGAGCAATTTCCGCCGCGCCGCTAACGGGAACTATGGTGACCGTCTTGTTGTGCGCCTGAAAAAACTTGAGCGCTGTAGACGGGAACGCGGTCGCGACGCGTGTTCCCTCGCCAATGTCTTCGACTGACCGGATCGGGCTGTCTTCCTTGATGGCAAGCACAATTCGACAACGGCCAAATCCGAGGTCGAGCTTCTCTTCGAGAGTTCTCCCGGATTCGGTCACCAGGTCGAGGCCGGTGATACCCGCATCGGCGGCGCCGTCGGCGATGAACTCGGGGATATCCTGGGCGCGAACGAAGATCGCCTCGAACTCTCCCCCAAGGGATGCGGTCAGGGCTCGTTCGCCAGACGCACGCACCTCCAATCCAGCCTGATTGAACAAGTCCCGTGCGTCTTCGGCGAGTCTTCCCTTGTTGGGTAAAGCAATTCTCAGCATTTCGTGTTAGGTCATGGAAAACAAAAAGCCCGTCCATTGTGGACGGGCTGCAGTCGAAGGCCAGTACGGATTACCCGTTCGTCATGGCGTGCGCGATCTGCTCCGTCCCTTTGGGATATGGAGATGGGTCGCGTGCGAATGATGGGCAGATTGACGAATCATGATCCGAGTAATCTAATAACCAGTGTCGGAAAGCGGGAGCGGCACGATTTCTGTTGCAGTTTGGCACGTTGATTACCTGCAGCTTTGTGAATAAATTCACAATGTCTCGCGAGGGCCCTTGCGAGGAATCTTAAAAACCAGAAGTAACTAGTTCGGCACTGGAGGCCTCTAGAAAATGCGGTTTTACGGACTTTCGCTCGCGGCGAGCGCTGTGGTACTCGGCGCGTGCGCCGGCGGTGACAAGAATGCAGGTGATACGAGCGCGGTTGCGGTCGATACGTCGGCGGCACCTGCCGCTATGGCTGCTCCGGCCGCGACGAGCCCGGTTCCGGCCGGCGGCACAGCAGCCATGGCCCCAATCACCGGCACGACGAAGGAAGTGAAGATGATCGGCGACGCAACTGGCTATCGTTTCGAGCCGGCGAACATCACGGTCAAGGCTGGCGACGGCATCAAGTTCACGGTTGTCGGCGGCGGCCCGCACAACGTTGCGTTCGACCCCGCAAACGTTCCGGCTGACGTACAGTCGCAGCTCGATGCCAACATTTCGGAGAAGATGGGACAGCTCTCGAGCGCCCTGAAGACGAATGCTGGAGAGTCGGTCACGATCTCGTTCGCGGGTATCAAGGCCGGTACGTATCCGTACCATTGCACACCGCACCTCGCGCTGGGCATGAAGGGCGTGATAACGGTTCAGTAGCACGGCCGCTAGTAAATGAAAACGGGGGCATCGATTGATGCTCCCGTTTTTGCATGGTATTAACATTATGACGATGAACGTCGAGTCAAAACCAAAAGAGCGCGCTGCGTTGACAATTAGCGCTTTCGTTGCGACGAGACTTTTGTGACGAGGCCATTCGGCGGTGCTGGTTACTGGTGGATGGCGGCGCGATCGCGAAATGCATCGCGCAGGTTTGCGGTGATGGGAATCGTCGGTGGTCTTGTTTTCCTTGCTGCACTGATGGCCTTTGTGCTGGTTCCGCGACAGGCCACGAGAGCCGCGGTGAGTGTAACCGCAACGCTCGAAAAACGTCCTGACTCGATGCAAACCGTTGCTGCGAGGAACAGGGCCGCAGCCGTAATCGCATCGGCCGATTCTGCGATGGCTACCGCGCGCCGAATCATGGTCGCGCCAGTCGCCGCACCGGTAGATACGTTCTCGCCGGCAGCAATAGCGCAGCGGCAGACTCTGGCGGCGCAGCTGTCGACGCTGAACCGGCTGATCGATCGCACGGACAACGCCCCGCTTCCGTCGTCTTACCGCGCCCTTGGCACGGCACCCGAGATTGCCGGTGAAGCAGGCGTACAAAGCCTGCTCGACTCTCTTTCCGATATAGAGAAAGAACGAGACGCATTCGGAACTGTCAGCGGGGTCGATCCGGTTTATGTCGCACTGACGTCGAAGGCGACCGCAGTTGGCCGATCCATTCAGGCGATTGCTGAATCGAAGAGAGCGGCAACGCGCGCGCAACTCGCAGTCCTTCGACCGCGTTCCGCGACAGTGCCGATACAAGCGAGAGTTGACACTGCGAGATTTCTCGCACAGCGGTCAGCCGGCCAGCTGGCCTATGTAAGCGCCGCTCAATCGCTTGCGCACATGCGCGCGGTGAATGTCCGAATCGACAACGAATCCTCGAAAGCGAGAGATCTTGCCAACCTCGGAGCGCCACCGTTGGCCATGCTGGCTGCGGCTCTGGTACTTGCGTTGAGCCTTGGATTCGCGGCGTCATTCGTCTACGAGCTGAGAAGGCCGACAGTGGCAGATCCACGTGAAGCAGAACAAGTGACGGGGGTGAGAGTTCTTGCTCTTGTGCAGCCCACGCAGGTGATCGCCGAAAGGAGCAGGCGCCAGGCAGACGTGTCAGGACTTCCCCTCATAGACGTCATTTCCGAAAGCTACCGGCGGCTTTATTTGCACTTGGCCGCCACGGAAGCAAACATCCCCATCGTTACAGTGGCAGGAGATGACGCGGTCATTGTCGCGACAGTGGCGTCAAATATAGCCGCCGCCGCAGCATATGAAGCGCGAAGTACGCTGCTGGTCGATGTTGATTCGACCACTTCTACGATCTCGCAGGTCTTTCGAATCCGTCCGAATCCAGGGCTGTCGGATATCATGTCAGCGAGCGCCGACTGGTCAAGCGCGGTCACGCAGGCGGTTGTCGGAAGGGATCGCACGCTCGACGTGCTGCCGAGCGGAACGCGAAACGCAACGGCAACCCCTGAGGCGGTCGAGCGGATTAGAGGTGACTTCGCAAGGATGGAGAGGCGTTATGATCTCATCGTGATTGCGGCTCCGACTGCCTATGTGCTTCGCGGCTCTGCCAGCGTCATCCCGGGCCCCGACGTAGTTTTGTGCGCGAGGATTGGTCACACGAGAATTGCGCAGCTTCGAACGACCGTGGAACAACTTCGCGCTCTCGATTTGCGAATTCATGGATTGGTTCTCTGGGACGACGACTCACCAGTCATCGAAGCTCAGGACGAGACGGAGCAGCCCGTTCGCAATGACACCGGGGCTCGCGATCTAGTCGCGGCTCGCTGAGGGCTTGTATGGCAGAAACGACAATCGATGTGCGCGGAATGCCGTTGACCGAGGCATACGAAGAGCTCAACGCTCAGGTGCGCACCGTGCTGGAAGGGATTAGCGATGAAATCGCAGCAATGGCGACAATGAGCGCGCTGATCCATAACGCGTTCGGTCATCTCTGGACGGGCTTCTACCGGGTAGTGGAGCCGGGGCGAGTTCTGCGAGTCGGGCCTTATCAGGGAGCGCTAGGTTGCCTGGAAATTGATTTCGGACGAGGCGTATGCGGCGCCGCCGCGCAAACCGGCGAGACCCAGATAGTGGAGGATGTGATGACGTTCCCCGGTCACATCACGTGCGATGCGCGCTCACGCTCCGAGATCGTCGTCCCCGTGTTCAATCGCGACGACGACCTCATCGCAGTACTCGATATCGACTCCGATCGGGTGGGAGCCTTTTCAGACGAAGACCGGGTTGGATTGCAGCGCCTTGTCGAATGGTTCCGAACGTGAGCGTGACAGCGATGCGTGGGTACTCTGATCCGATCAATCACGCCTTCGCGTTCGCAGCGAAGCACCACGACCGCCAGGTGCGAAAAGGAACGAAGCTTCCCTACCTCACTCATCCGGCAAATGTCGCGGTCATTCTTGCGAGATACGGACGAGATGAGCAAACCGTGGTCGCCGGAATTCTTCACGACGTTGTAGAAGACTGCGTGCGCGACGGCTACACGCGGGACATGCTCGAGCAGCGAATCGGCGAGAAGTTCGGCACTGGTGTCCTCGAAACCGTGCTTGCTGTCACGCACCGTCGTGTCGATGACGATGGCGTGGAGCTTTCGTCCGACGAAAAAAAAGCGGACTACCTCAAACGTCTCGAATCAGCGAATGAAGCAGCGTTGTGGGTCTGTGCCGCCGACAAGGTGCACAACGCGCACAGCATTCTTTCCGACCTGAGAAGAACAGCCGATCCGGATTCCGTCTGGTCGAGGTTCAACGTCGGCAAGGCAGGCACGATGAAATGGTACCGAGACGTGCTGAATCGTCTGAAAGAAATCGGCTTTGGCCAACCGATTGTCGCCGAGCTTGCGGATGCCGTGGCAGAACTGGAAGGGCGAGGCTAAACGAGAGCCGGCTGCACGTCCACGGAATAGGTTCGCTCAACGTATTCCTCGAGAATTTGAAGAAACTCCGGCACGATTCGATCACCTTTGAGCGTTACCCTGAGTTTCCCGTCAACGTAGACTGGAGCTCTGGGCTCCTCCGCGGTGCCGGGCAGCGAAATTCCGATGTTGGCGTGTTTCGATTCGCCCGGTCCGTTCACAACGCATCCCATGACCGCGACCTTAAGATCCGTCACGCCGGGGTATCTCGCTCTCCACGCTGGCATCTGCTCCCGGAGATAGGTCTGGATATCCTCAGCCATGTGCTGGAAGAAAGTTGAAGTGGTTCTCCCGCATCCAGGGCACGCCGTGACCTGGGGATTGAAGCGTCTCAGCTCGAGCGACTGAAGTATCTGCTGAGCTACCTGGACTTCCTCGGTGCGATCTCCATTCGGTTTCGGTGTGAGAGACACCCTGATGGTGTCCCCGATGCCCTCTGCGAGCAGGATTGCCAGCGCGGCAGCGCTCGAGATGATCCCTTTGCTGCCCATTCCCGCCTCGGTGAGGCCGAGGTGCAGAGGAAAGTCACATCGCGAAGCGAGGCGACGGTAGACCTCGACGAGGTCGGGCACTCCAGAAACTTTCGCCGAAATGATAATTGCATCGTGCGGGATTCCGCATTCTTCGGCGAGTGCGGCGGACCGAAGTGCGCTCTCGAGCATCGCGTCCATGTAGACGTCGCGAGCATCAGCCGGCTCGGGTGCCCGTGAGTTGGCGTCCATCATTTGTGTCAAGAGATCCTGGTCAAGCGACCCCCAGTTAACCCCAATGCGAACGGGCTTACCGTTATCGGCGGCAATGCGGGCAATGACACTGAAGTTTTCATCGCGTCGTTTACTGCCAACGTTGCCCGGGTTGATTCTGTATTTCGCGAGCGTCCTGGCGCAGTCAGGAAATGCGGCAAGAAGAAGGTGCCCGTTGTAATGAAAATCACCTATCAGCGGGACTGAAACGCCCATATCGGTGAGGCGCTCCGCGATTTCCGGAACCGCAGAGGCCGCGCCTTCATTGTTGACTGTGACACGGACGAGCTGTGATCCGGCGTTGGCGAGTGCCGCGACCTGAGCCGCAGTACCAGCTGCATCGGCCGTGTCGGTGTTGGTCATCGATTGAACGACAACCGGGTAGGCCGACCCGACTGGCACGCCGCCAACGTTGGCGGCAACGGTTTTTCTACGAGGAGAGAAAGTCACAGTTATCTTTTGGCTTGGATAAAGCTAATTGTGTAGTTCCGGCATGATACGATTTTCAGCCGGTCCTTCCCTGCTCTTCGGTCATTCAATTCATGGAGCGTCGAAATGTCTTCACCCCCGGTGCCGAAACCGCGTTCGTGGAATCGGCGACACTGGCGGACTATTAGCCTGCTTCTGATCCTGATTGTTCCGCTGGCGCTCGTTTCGGGGTGGGCCTGGATCACTCTGAGCTACGCGTACTCCAAGGGCGATCGTTCTGGCTACATCCAAAAACTTTCGCAGAAGGGGTGGATTTGTAAAACGTGGGAGGGTGAGCTCGCACAGGCAAATCTTCCGGGAACCATGCCTTCGATTTTCCAGTTCAGCGTTCGAAGTGACTCGATTGCCCACCTCCTAACTGCAAATCTCGGAAAGCAAGTTTCTGTTACATACGAGGAGCACCGAGGGGTACCGTCCCGGTGCTTCGGCGAGACGAACTATTATATCACAAATGTGCGACTCGTGAAGCCTTGAACAATTTTTCTATTGTCCGTATTTCCTGATGGTGGTATACTAGCCGCAAGTAACCCGGCCTTGGGAGCCCTGCCAGGGATCCTCGAGAGCTTTTCATTCGGTGAGCTCTGCTAATTGAGCCCACCACCCGTTGTCTCGGAATCGGATACTTTCCGTAGCCGAGATTTTCTACCAGGAGCAGGAATGCGTACGACCGGCAAGGTAAAGTGGTTCAACGATGCAAAGGGTTTTGGCTTCATCACCCCTGACAACGGCCAGAAAGACTGCTTCGTGCACTACAGCGCGATCTCCGGAAA
>JBDSBT010000219.1:0-4831 GCA_039921425.1 Gemmatimonadaceae bacterium
GATGCTGCTCCTCGCTACGACCACGGTATAATGCCTGACCGCCACCGAGTTGGCGAGCCGGGAACGTCACTGAATCATCTCGCCGAAACGTTTCCACCGAACACGAGTGAGCCAGTCCAGTTTCACAGCGCCGTCAGGATTGTAACTATAATAGACTACCAGTGGTTGGCCGCGCACAAGTGAGTCGGCGACGAAGCCCCAGTATCTCGAGTCCAGCGAGTTGTCCCGATTGTCGCCGAGAACGAAGTAGTTGCCTTTAGGGACGATCAGCGGACCCCAGTTGTTTCGCGATGGATGATAGCCGGGACTGGCTTCGAGCGTCTGGACCGCCATCGGAGATCGCGGCGCTTCGTGCACCGGATGCTGCGCGCCAAGAAGATAAGCGAGCTGCCAATTGAACTCTTCGTCGGACACGTCCGAGCCCGGCGCGGTGTGCAACACGTAGTTCTCCTTTTGCGCCCTGCCATTTCGCACAAGATTGCCTTCGCGCATCTCAAGCGTGTCGCCCGGCATTCCGACAATGCGCTTCACGAAATTCTTCGTGCGGTCAACTGGCCACTGAAAGACGATGACGTCGCCGCGCTTCGGTAATCTTACCGCCGGAAGCTTCACGCCCGTGAACGGCACCTCGGCGCCGTAGACGAGCTTGTTAACCAGCAGAAAATCTCCAACGAGAAGTGTGCCCTCCATGCTTCCCGTAGGAATCTTGAACGCTTCGATGAAGAATGAGCGAACGACGAAAAACAGGGCAAGAGCGATCACGACCGAGCGGAACCACTCCCAAAGAAACGTGAGCGATCCGCCTGGTCCCTTTTTAACCTTGCCCGGTGCGGCCGAGCGCCGCTTTTCGTCCACCATCATCAGCCGCCTTTTCTCCGGTCTCTAGTCTGGAGTTCCAAGATAATTATCGATCTGCGCGCGCTGCAGCGTCCCCGAGAAGTCGGCATAACCAACCTTGGTCTCCGAGAAAAATTCATATACCTGCCACCCGCCCTCGCGATGCCCATTCCCGGTCTGCTTTACCCCACCGAACGGCAGGTGTGCCTCCGCTCCGATAGTTGGAGCATTCACATACGTAATACCGTTATCCAGCTCGTTGAGAGCGCGGAATGCCACGTTGACGTTCGTCGTGTAGATGGATGACGACAGTCCGTACTTCACGTCATTGTTCACCGCGAACGCCTCGTCCGCAGTGGACACTCTAATTACGGACAAAACCGGCCCAAAGATTTCTTCCTGCTCGAGGCGATGGCCAGCTTCGACGCGAGTGAAGATCGTTGGCTCGAAGAAATTCCCGTCGTCCAGTCCACTCCCGGTCGCTCGACGACCTCCGCAAAGCAGGTCGTTGCCGTCCGACTGTCCAACGTCGATGTACTTCTCGACTTTCGCGACGGCGGCCTCGTGAATCATTGGGCCGACATCTGTTCCCGACTTTCGCCCGTCGCCAAGCTTGAGTGCCTTGGCCCTGTCTACCAGGAGCCCAAGGAAGTTGTCGTGAATTCCCCGTTGCAGGATGAGACGGCTAGTTGCCGTGCAGCGCTGGCCAGTCGTTCCGAATGCACCCCACAGCGCGCCCTCGAGAGCGATATCCAGATCCGCGTCATCCATCACGATCTGCGCATTCTTCCCGCCCATCTCCAGGGAGAGTCGCTTGTGCATCCTGCCGCATGTCGCGCCCACGAGGCTACCAGTCTCAGTCGACCCGGTAAACGAGATGATCGGAATCTCCGGATGATTCACCATCGCCGAACCGGCTTCCTCGCCATGGCCGTGGATGAGCTGCACCACTTCGGGTGGTAGACCCGCTTCGAGGAGAATCTCGACCAGCAGCGTCCCAGTATGAGGCACGTCCTCCGCCGGCTTGAAGATCACTGCGTTTCCGCACACCAGAGCCGGAAACATTTTCCACGTGGGAATGGCGAGCGGAAAATTGAAGGGACAGATGAGGCCCGCGATTCCGATTGGACGCCGATAGCTCATCGCCCACTTGTTGCGGAGCTCGCTTGGCACGGTGTGTCCGAACAACCGCCGGCCTTCGCTTGCGGCGTAGTAAGCGGTGTCGATGCCTTCCTGAACGTCGCCGCGCGTTTCTGTGAGCGGCTTTCCCATCTCGCGGGTCATCGCATCCGCGATCTCGTCCTTTCGCTTCGCCAGCAGGTCACCAACGACGCGCAGAATGTCACCGCGCGCTGGTGCGGGCGTCGCGCGCCAATGTGCAAATCCGCGTTTCGCGCTTTCTACCGCGCGATTCACATCGGATGCCCCGGAGCGCGGGAACATTCCGATGAGATCGTTGCGATCGGCCGGATTTCGGTTCTCGAAATATTCGCCGGAATCGGGCTGAACCCACGCGCCGGCAATGAAGTTATTGAACTGTTTCATGAATTCGGTGTTTCGTCAGGAGTGTTCGCGAGTGAGCGCATACCGCTCGATCTTCTTGTAAAGATTGGACCGCGGCATCTCGACCGCGCGCGCAGTCTCCGAGACATTCCAATCGAATTCCCGAAGCTTGCTTAGAAGATAAGCGCGTTCTGCGGCTTCCTTGAACTCCTCGAAAGTCTTTAGGGAACTGAGGGTACCCATTCCAGCATCATCTGCGACCCGGCCGCCGGCGAGCCTATCGACGTCTTTCGCCGTCAATTCTGAACCAGTCGCGAGAATCAGCATTCGTTCGATCGTGTTCCGCAGCTCACGAACATTGCCTGGCCAGTCGAGCAACATGAGTTTTTCGAGCGCCGACGCACCCATTCTTCGCGGGGTGAACCCTTCCCTTTCCGAAAGCAGCGAAAGGAAATGCTCGACCAGCTCTGGAATGTCCTCCCTATGTTCGCGCAGCGGCGGAACGTGGATCGGGACGACGTTCAGGCGGTAGTACAGATCCTCGCGAAACCTGCCGGCAGCAATCTCCTGCTCGAGACTCTTGTTCGTCGCCGCAATCACACGCACGTCAACGGAAATCGGTTTCGACCCACCAATGCGCGTAATAACGTTGTCCTGAAGAACGCGGAGCACTTTTGCCTGCGCATTCATGCTCATGTCGCCGATTTCATCGAGGAACAGCGTGCCCTTGTTGGCCTGCTCAAATTTTCCTGGCCGATCGGCGATCGCCCCGGTGAACGAACCCTTCATGTGACCGAATAGCTCGCTCTCGATCAGCTCCCCGGGTATGGCGGCACAATTCACCTCGACGAACGGCTTGCCGTCGCGCGGCGATTCGCGATGAATCGCACGCGCGACGAGTTCCTTGCCCGTTCCGTTTTCACCCGTGATTAGAACACGTGCCGGAGTCGCGCCGACCTTTTCAATTTTCTCGACAAGCGCGCGCATGACTCCGGAATCGCCGACTATCTCATATGGAGACCCGGTGACATTGCGAAGACGCGAGTTCTCTTCGCGCAGGTTGATGTGGTCGAAAACATTCCGCAGCATCACGAGAATGCGATCGGTGTCGAGCGGCTTCTCGAGGATCTCGTAAGCGCCAAGCTGCGTCGCTTCGACCGCAGTTCGAATCGTCGCGTGGCCGCTGATCATCACAACGGTCGCGAGCGGATCGAGCTCGCGGATTTTCTTCAGCGCTTCCATGCCGTCCATCCCCGCCATCTTCACATCCATGAAAACCAGGTTCGGTTTCCATTTCTGATATTCGGCGATTCCCTCCGCGGCATTCGACACCGAGCGCACTTCGTACCCCTCGTATTCGAGAAGCTGGCCAAGCGCCCCTCGAATGCCCTGCTCGTCGTCGACGACGAGGATGCGACGATTCATGGAAGATTCTTATAAACGACGATGCGGCCGTTCGCGATGCGGACGTCGCCGATGTAATCGGGAAGCTTCATTGGAAGTGCGTTCGAAGCAATGCCCTCCGGCATCGTTCCCTTTCTTATGCGCCCGACGATTTTGGGGATGAGCGGAGACGGTATCGGGAACGACCCGATTTTTACGTCCTGCACCTGGAACTCACCGACACCAGGCCGAAGGACGTGAATCGCGCCTCCGAGCTGAATCGTGTCCCGCGTACCAAGCATTCCCGCGAGAGGACCCAGGACGGATGCACCGCCGAAATCCTTCAGATCGACGTTCGCCCGAACGTACAGGCGGTTGTTCTTGATCGAGGAGGTAATGTTCTGCGACGAAGGCGGAAGCTGCTTCGCCGCCTCGAGGAAAATGTAGGAAGCGGCTTCGCCGGCAGAGAGATTCGCGAAGACAGGGCCTGTCCGGCGCGACAGCGACTCCACCTGACGCTTGCCCCGCGATGCGTTATCGCCAGTAAGCGGCTCCCAACCACCGGGAGTGGTCGCGACTGTCCCGCGGGCCGAGGAAATTCCGTTACCGGCATAGCGACGGTACGTCTCCTCCAGCTTGCCGCGGTTGAACCAGGCCACGACGCCGAGTATGAGGAGAAAAACGAGACATCCAAGCCTGCGGAAACAACCGAACATATCGGATCCAGGGATCGGGGTGTGCGAACGGGGAATATCCCCTATCATCGGGTCTAGTGCAAAGCCCACCAGACTGTCATGACGGGCAAACCCCGCGCCGGATCAGCTTCCTGGCGGCCCGGGCCTCCCCTCGCCCTCGCCGTTCTGCGGACGCTGGAACGGCTCCTTTACGTCTTTGGGAATTTTCGCCCACTGCTCCGGCGTCAGCAGCGCCTCTGCGTCCTTCAGCGCGTTCTGGGCGAGCGCACGGCCTTCCTGAATCTTGCCGCGCATTTTCATTCCCAGCTGCAATGGGTCCGCGTTCTTCGCGTCGGTCCCGCCGAGTGTCTGCGCCAGCGACCCGATGATCGTGTCAGCTTTCGCCTGAAGACTGTCGGCAAGCACTCCAAGCT
>JBDSBT010000220.1:0-5264 GCA_039921425.1 Gemmatimonadaceae bacterium
AATCCGAACGATGCCAATCATGACTCTTCGGTGGACAACTTCGCGCGGCTCGAAGCAGCGTCCGCATCCCAACCACTTCGGGTCGTGAAGCTGCCTTACCCGCGCGCAGTGACGATGGATGGTCAGCGGCTCCCCGTGAGCTACGCGAATTTCTATGTCGCAAATGGTATTGTGATCGTGCCGACCTTCAACGACGCGAACGATCGCATCGCGCTCGAGATAATCGCGCGCGAGTTTCCGGGACGAGACGTGGTCGGAATTCACTCGCTCGATCTCGTCTGGGGGCTCGGTACCATCCACTGCCTCACCCAGCAGCAACCAGCCGCTCGGGGGAATGATTCTCGCTAGATAGCCAGCCATGAAAATCACGCTGATTGCCGAGGATGCAATTCGCCTCGAGCCAACGCCCGGCTCGATGACAATCGAAGCTGAGTTGGCCGACCAGCTTTATTCGCCTTTTCACATGCTCGCGGGTGGCCTCGCGTTCTGCACCTACTCTGTGCTTGCGTCATGGGCGAGCAACGCGAAGCTCGACTCCGAGGATATTGTGATCGAGGTTGGATGGAAGTTTGCCGAGCACCCGCATCGCGTCGGTGAAATCGCGCTCAAAGTCGAGTGGCCGTCGTTACCGGAGGCGAGGAAGGCTGCGGCCCAGCGAGTAGCCGCGCTGTGTGCGATCCATGCCACGCTTACTCACTCGCCAAACATCGTGACGACACTCGGCGAGGCACCCGCACCGGCTTCGAATTCGTCAGTCTCGGTTCCAGCCGGAGCATGACGGTCCCGGTTGTCCGGTTCACTGTTAAAGGCAGCGAGATCCCGGAGGGCGCAATCACTTCAGGCTCTGCCGGTCGCCCGTATACGGTGGTTTACGACGGATACTGCAAAGTGTGCAAGAAGCTCGTGGCTGTGCTGATCAAATGGGATCGCAACGGAGAGCTGGAGATACTTCCATCGCAGACGCCGACGCTGGCCGCGCGATACCCGTGGATCCCGTCGAAAGCATATCTCGAATCAGTGCAGTTCATCGTTAACCGCAACGGCGCAACATATCAGGGCGCATCGGCTCTCGAGCACATTATCGATGTTCTGCCCAAGGGTCGATTGATCACGTGGATTTTCTCGATTCCGTTCGTTAGACCGCTTGCGGAGAAATTCTACAGGTGGTTCGCGCAGAATCGATATCGCCTTGGGTGTGGGGAGCACTGTCAGCTTCATGAGCCGGACTTCGACTACCCGTCCTAGGCTGGAGGTGCTGCAGTAGTAACGGCTCATCAGCGAGTCAGCGGTTCTCCGGGTGCCCGGGAAACTAGAGACCTTGGGAGGATCTCTTTCTCTCCATTACGAGATCCTTCACCCACGAATCGATTAGCTCCGCCTGGTCTTCATTCAGCGTCTCCTCATCGTGCGGCACTCCATCGGGCGCCGCGCCTCCGCTTTCCTCGATCATTCGCTCGATCAAGCCTTCCCACGTCAGACCCTGCATCGATTCGCCAAGAGTCTTCATCGACACGCTGCAGCAGCGATGCAGGTGAGCGCGTCGACTGAGGAGCAGAGCGCGGCATGCGAGCAGATGTCGTCGGCATCGACGCTGCTTCGAACCGGAAGTCGGCAGCTTAAGGGAGTCGTTGGCGAGCTCCGGACCCAAGCGGAATAAAAACGAAACGGCGTTATCAATGAAAACGGGCGCCGATTTCTCGACGCCCGTTTTTCCGCACCGCCACTGCTTTGCTCGATCTTACCAGTAACCGTTGTACCCGCCTCGAACTGCTGGACCCGCCTTAGCTATTGGACGCAAGCATCCATCGGATCGCCGACCGGCTTATCAACTTTAAGCCGATGATCGAGATTCGCCACGTTCACGGCGATGTCGCGGACGAAATTGTCCACGCGCATCATGTGATCGTACTCGATGTACTGCGGCTCGTCCGTCACCTGATGATAGTCGGGTTCCTGTCCGGTCGTAAAGAACGTGATCGGTATACCGTAGCGAGCGTAGCTGTAGTGATCGCTACGGCAGTAGATGCGCTCCGAGTGGCCATTGGCATCGTACTGGTAGTCGAACTTGAACGGACGCGTGCGCTTCGAGTTCAATGCCTCGATCAGGTCGCCCATCTCGGTTGACACACGACGCGAACCGACGAGCTGCAGATAGTCCGGGCCGCCACCGTCGATGTCGGTCGCGCTTCCCCGTCCGACCATGTCCATGTTGAGCTGAGCGACGATCTTCTGCCGCGGAACCGACGGATGTTCCGTGTACCATTTCGACCCCAGCAGCCCTTTCTCTTCGCCGGTGTGCCAGACGAAAAGGATCGACCGCTTTGGTCTCTCCGCCCTGGTCGCCAGATTCTCTGCGATTTCGAGGACGGAGACCGTGCCTGACCCGTCGTCATCTGCGCCATTGCTGATCGAATCCAGACGCAGCGGACGAATACGGCGAAGGCTGTCGAGGTTGATGTGAATGAACGGCCGCAGCGAATCTCTTTTTGCGCGGAGGTTGCGATCCCAGATCGGCGCGCCGAGGCGCGTGAACTCCTGATTGTAGGCCTTGAGCGAATCGTGATCGACGGGAGGATGCTTGATCCCGATATGATCGTTGTGAGCGCCGATCGCGACGTACTCTTCACGCAGCGCTGGATCGCTGCCTCTCAGGATCGCGACAACATTTCTGGCCGTGCCCGGAGGTCCGCCGTTGAATCGAAATGACGTTGCGTGAATTTCCTGGAAGTAGGTGCCGTTGTCGCCGGCGGGCTCGAGGCCCATGCGTTTGGCTTCGGCGGCGATGTAAGTCGTCGCCTTCATGTTGCCTATAGTCCCCGTCTCTCGGCCCATCATTGAATCATCGGCGTAAAGGAAGAGCCGAGTGCGGAGATCGGCTGCCGTGATGTCGCCTTCGGTTCGAGCGGGGCTAGAAGCCGTTTGAACTGGCTGGCTCGAGCATGCGGCCGCGAGCGCTGCAGCGGCGATCAAGGTGTGTTTTGCATTCCAGGCTTTCACGTGCTTTCTCCCTCGGAGCTTATCTTAAGGAATGAACCGAAAACAGGCCGTCCTCCTGTTGAGCGGAGGACTCGATTCGACAACGGTTCTCGCGCTCCTCAGAGCGGAGAACTATGACGTGCATGCCCTCACCTTCAGTTACGGGCAGAGGCACGCCGGCGAGATTGCCGCCGCGCGAAAGATCGCCGGACGGCACGGTGTGGTCCAGCACGTGGTGGCCGAAATCGATCTGCGTGTGTTTGGCGGATCGGCGCTGACGGCCGACATCGACGTACCCAGAGACAGAGTCGCTGATTCCTCCCACGAAGTTCCGGTGACTTATGTTCCTGCGCGAAATACGATTTTCCTGTCGTACGCCCTGGCCTTGGCGGAAGTGACAGGCGCGAAGGAGATATTTATCGGCGTTAATGCACTGGATTACAGCGGATACCCTGACTGTCGTCCAGAATTTATCGAGGCGTTCGAAAAGATGGCTCGACTCGCGACGCGAGCTGGAGTTGAAGGTGATGGCGAGACCGATCAGATCACAATTTGCACCCCCCTGATCGGCATGACGAAGAAGCAGATCGTTGAGCTCGGGTTGAGTCTCGGCGCGAACTATGGGATGACGACGAGCTGCTACGATCCATCGCCGGATGGTCGGGCGTGCGGTCACTGCGATGCATGCCAGCTGCGGCTGCGCGGTTTTGCGGAAGCGGGTGTCACCGACCCTGCGCCGTACGCGCCGAGCGAGAGCAAGCCGCTCGCCACGTGACGTACACGGTCAAGGAAATTTTCTACACGCTCCAGGGAGAGGGAGCGAATTCCGGCAAGGCAGCGGTGTTCTGTCGTTTCAGCGGATGCAATCTATGGACAGGCCGGGAGGAGGACCGCGAGCGCGCGGTTTGTCAGTTCTGCGACACCGATTTCGTGGGAGTTGGTCCTGACGGCGGCAAGTTTTCCACGCCGCAAGCGTTAGCCTATGCGATCTCACTTGCGTGGCGAGGCGATTCCGATCGTGACAAGCTCGTTGTATGCACCGGCGGTGAGCCGCTGCTTCAAATTGACGAGCCGCTGGTTGATGCGATTCATGCCGAAGGGTTCAACATTGCTGTCGAGACCAACGGGACCCGCAATGCCCCGCGCGGCATCGACTGGATCTGCGTCAGCCCGAAGGCCGGCGCGCCGCTGGTTCAAAAGACGGGAAGCGAGCTGAAGCTCGTCTATCCGCAAGAGAAGGCGATGCCGGAGGCCTTCGAGTCGCTCGACTTCGAAAATTTTTTTTTACAGCCGATGGACGGCCCCGATGTAATAGCGAACACCCGGCTCGCAATCGATTATTGCATGGCTCACCCGGCATGGCGTCTGAGCCTGCAGACTCACAAGAACCTCGGAATTCGTTAGCAGCCAGGGTAGCGACGAACCAGATCGCGAAATTGTATACAAAACGAGGTTTTTCGTTCCGTTGGCGCGGTTGATGCAATTCGGGTCCCCGAACAGCCTCACAGCTTCACGTTCCTTTTCGTAAAAAGAGCGCCTCATCATTCTGGCGACATCGACATTCCGATCGATTTGCTTGAGGATGAATCCGATGGAACTCTACGTTACGTAAAACTCCGGAACGAGATGATAACAGCCGTTCCGGGCGAGGGAGAAGCCCGTACCGTTCTCCCAATCTTTTGCGCGTGGAGCCTTTATGAAGACATGGATTACGAGGCGCGACTTGATCGTGCCCGCTATCGCAGCCTGCCTCGTGGCAGCGGTGGCGGTAGGAAAATTGAAGGCGTCTGATCACCAACAGACCCCGTTAACCGAGCTGACGCCCCGGTACGACATAACGGACATGTTTGCGTTCCCATCATCGACGGCCGGTCGCATTGCCCTTGTCATGATTACGTCGTCGCCCCTCACTCCGGCCCAGACGCCTACTCACGGATTCGCTGACGTCGAGGACGCGATCTACCAGATTAAAGTCGACAACACCGGCGATGCCGTAGAGGATCTGGTTTTCCAGGTTTGGTTCACGGGACCAATTGGTGCGCAGACCGTTACCGTTCGCGGCCCCGTAGCACCGAACGAGACCGGAACGTTGAACACGCTCCTCGCGACCGGTGGCCTGGTCACTGGGCCGATCAATACGAATCTCGGATCGGCAGCAGCAATGCAGGTTTTCGCCGGGCCGCGTAACGATCCATTCTTCATCGATCTCGAGCAGTTCTTCCGCATTATCCCCGACCGCAAGCCGATAACGGGTCCGCTGTCGCTGCTCCCGAGCACGCCAACCGCGA
>JBDSBT010000221.1:0-2154 GCA_039921425.1 Gemmatimonadaceae bacterium
ATCTGCGCGTGTCCGGGATAACGAAGGGTCTTGTATTCCATGGTTGGTATCTTGCCTTCGTATCGGAACGCCATCGTGGATAATCCGCCGGCAGTGTGAAACCCTTCGAGCTCGCCGACCGGTGCCTCGAAGTGGACTGGCTCGCGCTCTGACAACGCCTTCACCTGCTCGCGCTTTCCATTTCGCACTACCCACGAGAGCGTCGTGTAATAGTCGAGCACCCCTTCGAGCGAATACACAATCTGGTAGTTGAGCGGTGGTTCGGGATTCTGCGGGAGGCCTCCGACGAAAATCTTCACCTCATCGGTACTGTCGAGCTCGTCGATTCCGCGCTGCGCCAGAATATTGACCATTCCGGGTGCGAGGCCGGAGTCGGGAACTATCGTGATTCCCTTTTCGCGCGCCAGAGTGTCGAGCTTCTTCTGCTCGAACACGATTTCGGTATTTCCGCCGAGGTCGCAGAAATGGACACCGCACTCTGCAGAAAGCGCGGCGAGCTCGCTATTGAAGTAGTACGGAATCGCGCTCATAACTGCGTCGGACTCACGCATCAGGGCGCGCACGGCGTCCTTGTCGCGAACATCGAGCGGCGTGGGAATCAGTCTCTTTCCAGAGTACGGTGCGAGGAATTTTGCCACGCGACTTACATCGATGTCGGCAAGCCTCACTACAGTAACTTCGTCGTTCTGAAGCAGGTCATAAGCACAGGCGGAGCCTTGCAGCCCCGCCCCAAGTACCAGCATTCGCATCAATAAGGCTCCATGTATTGCTCGAGTTACAGGGGGAAATCTATCCGCGCCCGTCATATGTCGGCACCCCGGCGCGTTCGTTGCACATTCGGTTGCCCATGACGACTACAATCGGTACCGGCGAGGGCTGGCGCGAACATCTGGTTGAAACGTCCGATGGCATTCGTCGCGTCATCGAAGACACCCGGCGCATCGCGGTGCTCGGAATCAAGACCGAGGCAGACAGGCCTGCGTTCTACGTTGCAGAGTACGCGCAGCAGGCGGGGTACGAAATTGTCCCGGTTCCGGTGTTCTATCCGGACGCGACCGAGATACTTGGAGAAAAAGTCTATCGCACCCTGTTGGCTATTGAAGGTGACATCGACATGGTCGATGTTTTCCGCAAGCCTGCAGATATTCCGCAGCACGTCGATGACATCGTCGCAAAGAAGCCGAAGTCAGTGTGGTTTCAGCTCGGTATCCGGAACGACGCTGCCGCTGAGAGGCTGGCGCGCGCGGGGATCGATGTCGTGCAGGATCGATGTCTACTCGTTGAACTGCAGCGGCTCGGCAAATAGAGATCTCAACCTTCGCCGAGAGACTACCAGCCTACCACATAGACTACCGCTTCAACCGGAAGCTCGTTCGCGACGGAAGTCGCCCTCGGAGAGATTGCGAGTATGTAACGGCCTCCTTTTGTCGCAGCGAGCGCTTTCCCCGAGCCAATCGTGAATTGTCTCGACGTAGAATCCGCGCCTGTTCCAACCTCACGCGCCGTGATCACTCCATGCGCGCTTTCAATCAACATCAGGCGTGCACCGGTTTTAATTCGAAGCGCCGGCGCGGTCTGCATGTCGATCCCAGCCGATACATCGAACACCGGACCGTTCACCCACCGCGGGATCAGAAGCTTTGCGTTTGCGGGAAAGGTCCCATGAAACGCCCCCGTCTTTGGATCGAGAGCAGCCCAGGTCTGTGATTCTTCGGTGTCCTCTGCCTTCGCTGGACTGTTGCCAAGCGCGACGGTCGAGCTATCGGGAGTCCAGCGTATGTGCCAGCCAAGCGCAATTGGGTACATGCGAGCCGCTGCGGCATCTTCAGCTCCCGCTGCACGCATGTCAGCCGGAATCTGAATGACACCTGGTTGCGCGACTCCTCGCGATGCACTCATCCCGCTGGTGGGAAACGATCCATTCCGAAGCGTGGCCGTGTCCATGTTCGTTTTTCTCGACAGGTCCTGCCACATCGCCGAGGAGATCGAGTCTTCGCCCCCGGCGCTTAACACGTACGCGCGCGAAAACGCGATCGAGCCCCAGTCTGGTGACGGGGCAACATCCCACACGCTGTCCATTCGCGTCTGGAAATTTCTCGTCTCGCTGCCATAGAAAAACGAGTTCGGAATCGCCTCGTTCTCTACGCCGGCTGG
>JBDSBT010000222.1:0-6591 GCA_039921425.1 Gemmatimonadaceae bacterium
ACCCAGCCAACGCGCGGAAGGGCCGAGATCTACGGACGGGTCGGCGCGCTGCTGGAGGTCGGCACGGGATTCCACGCCGAGCTGACTGGCAGAGAGAACATTTATCTGAGCGGCGCGATTCTAGGAATGCGAAAACAGGAGATCTCGCGGCAGTTCGACGCGATTGTTGATTTCGCGGAGGTCGAGCAGTTTATCGACACGCCGACGAAACGCTACAGCAGCGGGATGTACACGCGTCTCGCGTTTGCGGTCGCCGCCCATCTGGAGCCCGAGATTCTTCTTGTCGATGAAGTTCTCGCCGTCGGCGATGCGTCGTTTCAGAAAAAGTGCCTCGGCAAGATGGAAGACGTCGCTGGCGAAGGTCGCACCGTCTTCTTCGTGAGCCATAACACCCAGGCTGTCCGCCAGCTGTGCACGCGATGCATTCTGCTGGAGCACGGCCAGGTGGCCGCCGATGGACCCACTGACGCGACGCTGGCGATTTACAATCAGCGCCTGCGCGACACTCGCATTGATGCTGAGACAGGGTTGAACAATCCGGAGAATCGGCGCGGTTCCGGTGCAGTGCGATTTACTGCGGTGTCCGTCGTTGATGTTACTGGGGCGGAGCGGTACAGCTTTCAGATGGGAGAATCGATCCGCTTCAAGCTGTCGTTCAAGGTTCACGCGCCGATGCGGGGCGCTGCGATCGTTGTCGCTCTCCGGTCCGGCCTGTCGCGCGAGATGGTGACTTCGGCGCGCCACGTTGTGACAACAGATCAGATGGAAGCCGGCTCCGAGGGGACCGTCATGGTCGAGCTTCCTGACGTTTATATCAGGCCGGGCGAATATCCGCTTTACCTTCACGTGAGTGAAGCGGTGCAGTCTCCCGCCAAGTACGACGTTCTTGACGATCTCACTCCGCCGCTCGTGATTACTCCCGGTGGACGCTGGCTTCACGACAATTTCGATCCCGCGCAGCCGCTCGGGACCTTCTCGCTGCCGTCGTCAATGACGGTTGAAGAGCTTCCCGGCTATGAGGCGCATGAAGAATTGCCCAGGCCCGCGGGAAGTCATCTGACAATGATTAGAACTGGTACACAGGACTAGAAATGCTGAACGGAAAGACCGTCTTGATCACCGGCGGAACCGGCTCCTTTGGGAAGCGATTCACCGACGTGGTTCTCAATAGATACAAGCCGAAGAAGCTCATCATCTTCAGCCGTGATGAGCTCAAGCAGTTCGAGATGCACGCGAAGTGGGGTGAGGACAAATATCCGAACATCCGGTATTTCATCGGTGACGTTCGCGATCGGGATCGTCTTCACCGGGCGTTCGACGGCGTCGATGTTGTCGTACATGCTGCAGCTCTGAAACAGGTTCCGGCCGCCGAGTACAACCCGATCGAAGCGGTAAAGACGAACGTGCTGGGCGCAGCGAACGTCATCGACGCGGCAATCGATCGGGGAGTTACGAAGGTCGTTGCCCTCAGCACTGACAAGGCGGCGAGCCCTATCAATCTTTACGGTGCCACAAAGCTCTGCTCCGACAAGTTGTTTGTTGCGGCAAACAGCTATTCGGGCGGACACAAAACCCGTTTCAGCGTTGTTCGTTACGGCAATGTTGTAGGAAGCCGCGGCAGCGTCGTGCCGTTTTTCCTGAAGCGCAGAATGAGCGGCAAGCTGCCGATCACAGATCCTCGGATGACTCGCTTCTGGATCACTCTCGACCAGGGTGTCGAGTTCGTGCTTGCCAGTCTCGACAGGATGTCAGGAGGCGAGATCTTCGTGCCCAAGATTCCGAGCATGAAGCTGACAGACCTCGCGCGAGTCATCGGTCCCGACTGCGAAATGGAGATCGTCGGAAAGCGCCCCGGGGAGAAAGTTCACGAGTTGATGGTGGGCGAGGACGACGCATCGAACACCGTTGAGCACGACGGATACTATGCGATTCTTCCGACAGCCAGACAGTGGTCGGCAAAACAATATATCGAGAAGAATGGCGGCGAGATGTGCGCGGAAGGTTTCAGGTACAGCAGCGAGACGAATAGTGAGTGGCTCACCATGGAGCAGCTCGAGACCATGATTGGTTCGGTGACTGACGCGGACTGACTGTGCTTCTCGTAACAGGCGCTACCGGTTTCCTCGGAACCAACGTTCTTCGTGCCGCCGTAGAGCAGGGCCGTGACATTGTTGCTGCTGTTCGCACCGGGCAGCCCTCGGTGCCCACAGCGGGCCTCGTTCACGCTGACTTGACTGACAAGGCGGTCGTTCGCGAGATGATCGCCGCGATTCGTCCGGAATGGATTCTCAACTGCGCGGCCCTCGCGAATCTCGACCCTTGCGAGAACGATCCGGACAAAGCCAGAAGACTGAACGCGACGGCGCCCGCGAATCTTGCGGCTGCGTGCTCTGAATTTGGAGCAAGGCTTCTTCAGGTCTCGACCGACTCGGTTTTTGACGGGAACCGCGGGATGTATTGCGAGGATGACATCCCGTCACCGGTGAACGTCTACGCAAGCAGCAAACTGGAGGGCGAACGCGCAGTACGTGAGGCGCTCCCTCGCGCGCTTGTTGTCCGGACAAACTTCATCGGAACTCCCGCCAAGAACGGTGGCGGGCTGGCGGCCTGGATCGCCGACTCGGTCGAACAGGGAATGCCGATCAAGGGATTCGATGACGTAATTTTCTCACCCCTCCTGGCGACAACGCTGGCCGAGCGGCTGTTCGAAATGATGGACGCAAATCTCCAGGGCCTTTTTCACCTTGGGGCGCGCGACAGCATGTCGAAGTACGAATTCGCTCTCTCGATCGCGCGAGAGCTGGGCCACGTTGGAGAGACGATCGAACGGGCGTCTCTCCGTGACATGCCAGCGACATTACGACGCCCGCTCAACACATCGCTGGTATCGCTGAAGGCCGAAAAAGCTCTTGGAGGAAGTCTTCCAACGGTTTACGAGGCGGTGCAGGGTTTCGTCGCACAACGCAGGGAGTCAACCCATTCACCCGTGGTAGTGTAGATGCCCGAATTTCGCATCGCCGATCGCGTCCTGAGCGAATCACAGCCGACGTATTTCATTGCCGACATTGCTGCCAACCATGATGGCAATCTGGAACGCGCCGTCAAGCTGATTCACGTCGCCGCAGAAGCGGGAGCTGACGCGGCAAAGTTCCAGCATTTCCGGGCGGCCAAGATCGTGAGCAGGCACGGGTTCGAGACGGGCCCGCAGCTTTCGCATCAGAGCAAGTGGAAGAAGTCGGTGTTCGAGGTGTACCAGTCGGCTTCGGTTCCGTGGGAGTGGACAGAAACCCTGAAGAAGGCGTGTGTTGATGCAGGAATTCACTTCTTCTCGTCGCCGTACGATACCGAAGCCGTGGACATGCTCGACGCGCACGTGCCGGCGTTCAAGATCGGATCGGGTGACATCACCTGGATCGAGATGCTCGAGCACATCGCGCGGAAAGGGAAGCCCGTTCTCCTGGCAACGGGAGCATCGGCCATCGACGACGTGCAGCGGGCGGTTGACGCAATCCTCGCGATCAACCCTCAGCTCCTGCTGATGCAGTGCAACACCAACTACACCGGTTCGCTCGAGAACTTCAAGTTCGTGAATCTCAACGTGATCCGCACGTTCGCATCGATGTATCCGAATCTCGTGCTTGGACTGAGCGATCACACACCGGGTCACGCGGCGGTTCTCGGTGCCGTTTCACTCGGTGCCAGGGCAATCGAGAAACATTTCACGGACGACCGGGGCCGTGAAGGTCCCGATCATCCTTTCTCACTCGATCCTTCCGCGTGGCGCGAGATGGTCGATCGAACGCGCGAGCTCGAGTACGCAATGGGTGACGGCAACAAGATCGTCGAGCCGAACGAGCGCGACACCGTAGTCATTCAACGCCGCTGCCTGCGGGCAGCGACGGATCTCAAGGCTGGTGAAACGCTGGCCGCATCGGATCTCGAGGCGCTCAGACCAGCTCCGGCTGATTCGATCCTTCCGTACGACATCGTCCGAGTGGTCGGACGAAAGCTTCACCGCGACATTCCACAGGGCGACTACCCCAAGTGGACGGACGTCAGCTGAACGTTCTCTACATTTCCCGCGGCTACTCGACGCATGACCGCCGCTTTCTCGGATCGTTCGTAAAGGCCGGCTGGAATCCGACGCATCTCCCAATCCTTTCCGAGCGGCTGGATTCGCGGCCGTTGCCAAAAGGCGTGTCACAGCTCAATTGGGGCGATGATCGCTGGCCGACGGATCAGATCGACCTTCGAGCACGCGCGAAGCATCTGCGCCGCGTAATCGATGAGAGCAAGCCGGACGTCGTCATTGCAGGGCCGGTGCAGCAAGGGGCACTCATCGCTTCGATGGCCGGCGCTGATCCCCTCGTGGCCGTCTCCTGGGGAACGGATTTGCTCGTCGATGCCGATCGAGACGAAGCTTTCCGCACGGCGACGACAAAGGCGCTTCAAGCGTCGGCTCTGGTGTTCGGCGATTGCCGGGCGGTCAGGGAGGCCGTCAAGGCGCATGGCGGACCAGGCGACGAACGTATAGTGACGTTCCCGTGGGGTATAGACCTTGATAGATACCATCCCGGTCCGACCGCATTGTCGGTTCGTAGCGAGCTCGGCTGGGAAGATTGCGATGTGTTCATTTCGACGAGGACATGGGAACCGGTTTATGCGATCGACGTGCTCTTGAAGGCGTTCACCGCACTTCATCGCCGCCGGACTTCGGTCAGGCTTGCATTACTTGGCGACGGCTCGCTGGCGCCGGATATTCATGCTTTGATCGACGAGCTAGGCATCGCCGATCTGGTTCATCTGCCGGGACGAGTGGCGCAGGAAGAGCTGCCTGAATGGTTCAGAATGTCCGATGCTTACGTCAGCTCGGCGCTAAGCGACGGAACGTCGATATCGCTGCTCGAGGCGATGGCGACGGGACTCCCGGTGGTCGTGAGCGAGAGCTTCGGCAACCTCGAGTGGGTGCAACAGGGCGTGAACGGAGCGCTGGCCCAGCCGGGCCGTGCGAGCTCGCTGTCTCTGGCGATGCGTTTCGTGATCGAAGACAGCAAACGGGCGAACAGAATGAGCTCAACCAATATCGAGATTGCGAGGGCTAAAGCCAACTGGGACAATAACTTTCCATCGTTAGTTCGAGCGGTAGAGCGGCTCGTGGCCGAGTGAGAAATATCGCGATAATTCAGGCCCGAGCCGGTTCCACCCGGCTGCCAGGAAAGGTTCTCCTCGACCTCGGCGGGAAGACTGTCCTCGGGCGGGTTGTCGAGCGCGTGGCGCGAATGACAAAGGTGAAGGAATTGATCGTCGCAACTTCAACTGTAGAGAGCGACGATGCGATAGAAGCGGAGTGTCGCCGGCTCGGCGTGGTCTGTTTTCGCGGGAGCGAGAACGACGTCCTCGACAGATTCAAGGGAGCTGCGGACGCGATGGCGGCGGATGAAATCACGAGAATAACCGCCGACTGTCCCTTGATCGATCCTGGTGTGAGCGACGACATCATCGAACGATTCGAGACCGCGGACCCGCCGGTCGACTACGCCAGCAACAAGATTCCACAATCGTTTCCGCGCGGACTCGATACCGAGGTCTTCACGCGGGAGGCGCTCGAGCGATCGGCGCGCTGGGCGAAAAAGCCATATCACCGAACGCACGTCACGGCCTACATGTACCAGACGCCCGAGATCTTTACCCTCCTCGGTGTGACTAGCGATGTCGATCGCGCTGACTGGAGGTGGACGATCGACACTCCCGAAGACCTCGCCTTCGTTCGCTCGGTGTACGAGCGCCTCGACGGCAAGCCGAACTTCGACTGGCTCGACGTGTTAAAGGTGGTCGCAGAAAATCCGGAGCTCGGGAAGATAAACGCTCACGTAGTTCAGAAGGCGGTAGAGCAGGGATGAATGGCATCACCCTGCCGCGGGTGGTCTGTATCGTCGAGGCGCGGTATCGCTCGTCGAGGTTGCCGGGCAAGGTCACGAGACCGATTCTTGGGCTACCCATGCTTGCGCGGATGATCGAGAGGGTCAGCCGGGCGCGGACTCTCGATGCGGTCGTGATCGCGTGCCCCCTCGGGGGTGACGATGACGTCGTCGAGGAAATCGCCTTAGAGAGCGGCGCGTTCAGTTTTCGCGGAAGCGAGGACGATGTGCTGGCCCGCGTTGTTGGCGCTGCTGCCGCAAACCGTGCCGACGTGATCGTCGAAGTGACGGGCGATTGTCCACTTCACGAGCCCGCCCTCATCGACAAAGTTGTCTCCGACTATCTGCTGGGCGGCGCTGACTTCGTGAGCAACATTCTTCCTTACACCACTCCGCGGGGAACCGACGTCCGCGTATTTTCTGCGGATGCCCTCGCAGAAATTGCGGGGATTTCGTCCGATCCAGCCGACCGGGAGCACGTGTCTCTGTACTTCTGGGAGCATCCGGAGAAGTACAGGCTCCGTAACGTCACAACAGAGCTCCCCGAAGATGCGAAAGAGCTCCGCCTGACCGTCGACACAGAGGACGATGTTCTGCTCGTGTCGGCAATCTATGAAGAGCTTTATCCGAAGAATCCCGAGTTTACGTTGGCCGATGTGATCGCTCTGCTCGG
>JBDSBT010000223.1:0-4737 GCA_039921425.1 Gemmatimonadaceae bacterium
GCACTTCTCGACGACAAGTATCAGCCGAGCGATCTCGCCTGGATGGACATGAAAAACAACACGCTCGACATCGTCATCGGACCGATAGAGACGTACGAAGATGGGCTCTTCGGATATAAGGCGGCGAATGAAGCCTACGTGCTCATCAAGGACAAAGCGTGGAGTCAGAGGCTCGCGAAATACGCCGCACTTCTCCCGGGACTTCAGACGGGACTGCCAGTTCCCGACAAGTACAAGCAGGAGAAACCGGGCACCGATTCCGATCTCAACGCATACGACGCGGTCTACTATGCAGGCCAGGCCAATTCCGGCGCCAAGACGATCGCGATCAATCTTCCGAACGATGAAGAGGTGCAGCTGAAGAAGGGGACGCGCCGCCTTCAGCTGAAGAACGTCATGCAGCTGAAGTTCGACAAGATCATGATGCCGATTGCGACTGAATTAGTTGCCGACGACCAGCTTCCCAGGCTGAATTTCAACGCCTTCTTCGAGAACACGATGTTTCACGAAGTAGCCCACGGGCTTGGCATCAAGAACACGCTCGACGGAAAAGGAACCGTCCGCATTGCTCTGAAGGAACGCTACAGCGCGGTGGAAGAGGGCAAGGCAGACATCCTCGGCTTGTACCTGGTGCAAAGGCTCAGCAAGGATGGGCAGCTCCCCGGCGAAGATATCAAGGGGAACTACGTCAGCTTCCTCGCGAGTCTTTTTCGCTCGATGCGCTTTGGCGGTGCCGATGCACATGGCCGCGCGAACATCGCTGCGTTCAACTTTCTTCAGCAACAGGGTGCGTTTTCGAGGAACGCTACCACGGGCAAGTACAGTGTCGATTTCCCGAAATTCGAAGCCGGGATGAACTCTCTGGCGGCAAAAATTCTCACCATCCAGGGCGACGGCGACTACAATGCACTCGGCGCATTCCAAACGCAGTACGGATCGATTTCAGCCGAAACTCAGCGGGACTTGGGCCGGCTGAAAACGAAGGGAATTCCGGTCGATATCACGTTCGAGCAGGGAAAGTAGTCAGCCGGTATTGCGCAGACCCTGAGCGATACCGCTCACCGTGGTCGCGAGTACGCTTTCGATTCTTTCCATCTCTTCTTCGGATGGAGGAGCAGCCCGCTTGCGAAGCAGTTGGTTGATCTGGAGCAGCGATAGCGCATCTACATAGGGATTGCGAAGCGCTATCGCTGCCTGCACCACTACGCTGTCGTCGAGCAGATGGTCGGCGCCGCGAATCTTCATTAGCGTCGCGATCGTCAGTTTGAACTCTTCTATCAGCTGCTCGAGCAATTGGAGGTCACCACCCAGGCGGGAGACATACGCGCGAGTGATGTCCACGTCCGCCTTTGCGCAGACCATCTCGATCTTCGCGAGAAGGTCATCGAAGAACGGCCACTTCTTCGCCATTCGTTGAAGCACATCGAGCCCGCCCGGAGTCGCCGCGAATTCCGAGAGGGAGGAACCGACGCCGAGCCAGCCCGGGAGCATGAGCCGGTTCTGCGTCCATCCGAAGACCCATGGAATTGCGCGAATTCCGTCGATGCCGCCGGACGCACCAGGACGATAGGCAGGCCGGGATCCAAACCTGGCCGACGCGAGCTCGGCAATGGGTGTTGCCTTTTCGAACATTTCGAACAGTGCGGGATTCTCGTGCGCGGTGGCGCGGTATCGCTCGAGCGAGCGGGTAGAAAGTTCTTCCATCGTCTGGCGAAATAACATGACGTCGGACTCGCTTACGTGGTCACGCCAGTCGGTGAAGCGTTGAAGCAGTACGCCAGAAAGAGTTACTTCGAGCGTCCGCTCGGCGATTGGAAGCAGGCCGAATTGCTGAGAGATGATCTCTCCCTGTTCCGTGATCTTGATGCGTCCGTCGACAGAGTCGGGTGGCAGAGCAGCGAGCGCGCGATACACGGGCGAGCCTCCTCCGCGACCAACACTGCCTCCCCGGCCGTGAAAGAGTCGCAGCGTGACTCCTGCTTGGCGAAAGATCGGGACGAGCAACTCCTGGCCACGGTAAAGACCCCACGACGAAGCAATTATTCCCGCGTCTTTCCCCGAATCTGAGTAGCCGATCATCACTTCCTGCCTGTTGCCCCGCGCCGCCAGCTGGCGTTGATAGACGGGATCGGCAAGCAGTTCACGCATGACTTCGGGCGCGTTCTCGAGATCGCTCAAGGTTTCGAACAGTGGTACTACGTCGATTGATGAGCGTGGCGCATCGCCTGCCAGATCGACCAGTCCCGATTCGCGAGCGAGCAGCAGCACGCGAAGGAGATCGGCCGAGTTGCGGGTCATCGACACGATGTAGGTCGAAATCGCATCGGGTCCCGTTTCAGCCTGAATGGCGCTGATCGCCGCGAACGTGTCCACGACACGCCGTGTCGATTCAGAAAGACCGGCGTTCGTTCCGATGAGTGGTCG
Source organism: Gemmatimonadaceae bacterium (assembly GCA_039921425.1). GTDB lineage: Bacteria > Gemmatimonadota > Gemmatimonadetes > Gemmatimonadales > Gemmatimonadaceae > UBA4720. The sequence continues at coordinate 2,425 of JBDSBT010000223.1, forward strand.
CCTTCCCCTCAACTCCTGCCGAAGGCCTGCTTCATCGAAAGGCGAATGGCCCACCGCGGATGCGATTTCCTCGAGGGCCTCTCGATGCGAGTCGGCGTGGTCGCGGACGTCCATCATCATTCCATGGAACCCGTACGTCCGGATTGCCGCAAGCAGCGGATTAATGACAGTTCGCTGCGCGTGAATAGCCCCGGCGAGCTCGAGCGAGTCATGGACTAACAACAGATCGCCAAGGAGGTCCGATGCCTCTGCGTAGGCTGCGGGGAACTCGGATGAATGCCCCGCATCGCGCGCGGCGACGATCGCAAGAGTTGCGGCAACACGCGCCGCGATGAATGTCAACTTCAGGCGTACCGGCTCGTCTTCGTTTCTTCGAGCGTTCGCCGCCCAGATATCCGGTAACAAAGCGCGATCTGCCAGAAGCGATGCCTCGAGCTCGTCCGACGGCGGAGTAATTTGCGCGGAGAGCGACAGGCGGCGCACAAGCTCATCTATCCAGCTCCGATATCGTCCAAGAATCACGTAGCTCGCGCGTCGCGATGCAGCGATCGTCGTCGCGGGTGTCACGAATGGATTCCCGTCGCGGTCGCCTCCAACCCATGTGCCGATCCGGATTGCGGAGCTCTGATGCAGGTCGTCCCGGGGAACTCCGAACTCCTGCTCAAAGGCTCTGACCAGCGACGCATTGGCGCGGGCGCTTGCATCGAGAAGTCGCGTCTCGAGGTACCAGAGCACCGTGCTCACTTCGTCGCCAACCGACGGCCTGTCGCGACGCACTTCGGCAGTTAGCCACAGCAGTTCTATCTCGGCTTCGAGACTCTCGTCGATGGCGGCGCGGTCAGACGGGAAGACGTGCTCGCGCTCGAGCAGCAGATCTGCGACGCGTGCCTGGAGCGTGAGGACGGTACGGCGCGTCGATTCTGTCGGGTGGGCGGTAAGGACGGGACGCACGTCAAGCGTGGCCAGTGCATCACCAACCTCTTCGGCAGAGATTCCTTTCTCCCTGAGTCTCTGCATCGTCCATGTGGCTGACGCGGGTTGAGGCTTTAAATCCCCGTCGCCCAGGTACGCGCGCCGGCGTCTCACCCGGTGTACCTGCTCGGCTGTATTGATCAGCAGAAAGAAAAGCGTGAAAGCGCGCGCCGTGACCGCTGCGACATCGAGCGGAAGCCGCGATGTTTCGTCGATCAGCGCATCGAGATCACGCGCCCCGGCGGCGCCCCGGCGCCGCGACTTGCATGCTCGTCGCAGGTCATCGACGACGCGATAGGCCTCGTCGCCTTCGAGGCGTTGAATGACGCTGCCAAGCCCGGCAGCCAGAAGACGAACATCGTCATGGAGCGGGACGTCCTCCGGACGCGTGTCGGGATTACGCGGCACCGAGGTCTGAGTCTTAGTCGTGGCCGAGTACGATTGGGGTAAGCTCTTCAAAAGATGTGACGACGTAATCCGCTCCGTCCACCACCGCTTGGCGGGAGACGTACCCAGTAAAAGCCGCGAACGCTTCAACTACCGGGCGAATCGCGCGATCCGTGCTTCCATCGCCGACGGCGATGGTGGGGCGGCGAAGGTCGAGCCTGGAGACGATCTCGCGCTTGCCTGTCGTGGTGGTCAACGGCGATGATTGGTCAAACCCGCCCCAGGAACCGATCGCGTCGAATCTCACGTCTACGGCATGAGCCTCGTCGGGGCCGAGGCCGACGTGCAGAGCGAGGCGAAGTATGGAGTGCCTGATCGCGCTGCTCAGCAGGATCACGCAGACACCTCGCGATCGCCACTCAGCAAGGGCTTCGACGGCCCCGGGAGAAATTGTCTCGATGTATTCGCGTCCAAGCGCATCGACGTCGTCGCGTCGCGGACGTACCATCGACAATCTCGCGCCGTAAACCTCCTCGAGAGGGATCTCACCTCTCATCGCACGCTCAGTCAGGTCAGTCACTTTCTTCGCGACGTCCGGCCCGCGACGTTCGGCAAGCCAGTCGATGCCTTCAATTCCGCAAAGCGTTGAATCGACGTCCAGTATGACCGTCGCGAAGGCGGTCGGTGGCTTTTCGCTCATAGAACGTTGCCGGGAGCAAACATGCCCGTGGGATCGAGCGTGTTCTTGATTGCGCGCATCACCGCGATCTGTCGTTCTGAAAGCTGAAGTCCAAGCCAGGCTTGCTTCAGCTTTCCGAGTCCGTGCTCTGCCGACACGGTGCCGCCAACGCTGATTACGTGCAAAAGCGTGTCCTCGATTGCCGCGTTGATCAGCCGAAGGTCTGAAGGGTCTTTCGCGATGAAGTTCTGGTGTGGATGACCATTCCCGGCGTG
>JBDSBT010000224.1:0-2308 GCA_039921425.1 Gemmatimonadaceae bacterium
GGAGTTCCGCCTGTGGAAACGTGAATCGTGTCCTGCCCGTTGATGCGGACCCGGTAGGCGACGACGAGCCGCTCGTTATTCAATGAGAGCGGGCGAACGAGGGCGACCCACAGCTGGGATGGATCGACGTAGTAGTCGACGCCCTCGCGAAGCCGTTCGTATACCGGACCGCGACGGGAAAGCGGATCGCCGAGTATGCGGAACTGTGGTCCGCTGGGATTCCGTGGCTGTCCGCCGATCAGCAATCGGTACAGAAACACTTTCGTTGGTCTGAGAGTGTCGGGCAGTGACCTCGCCAGCAGCTCCATTCTCCGGCTGTCGAGGATGTCGATGTTCGGGTACGCCGGTCCCAGCGCGCGCGGCGATACCGTGAAGAAAAACCGGCGTGGTTCGAATTGATGGTCCTCTATCCGCCTATCGACGGCTGACAACGTGCGATCACCAACCGTGAAGACTCTGTCGCTGACAATGTTGCCCTTTTGCTGGGCGGCGATGCCTTTCAAGCGCGCCGCGCCGATCCTGGCGATTGCCTGCAATCCGTAATTCCCGCTTGGAATTCCAGCGGTGATGAACCGCGACGAGGGCGGCTGGAACGTAACGTTGCCGAGCTCGATGCGCTGAATGAGCTCGTTGGGCTTTCCTTCGTAGTTGACGGAGATGTTGTTCGACCCGTCGAACTCGCGCTGAGTATCGTAGTCCACGTCAACGTGAATTCTCTCGGCAACGACCCCCCCCGATTTCGCGTTGAACTGAAAATCGGTAATCGGCAGGAAATTGCTCTGGCAGTCGAACACTTGTTGGACCGAAACGACCGCGCAACGCTCGTTCTGGTTCTTCTCTGCCCTGAGCTCCATCCGTGCATTGAGCTCCAGCGTCAAATCGGAATGCTCGGCGATGATGTCGCCCGCTTTTGCGGCGACCTTCCGCTGCGACTTGTCGGGCGTCTCTACGGCAAACGACGGGGGTTTCGCCGCGGTTGCAAACGTTGAAGCGGCGACCTGTCCCCAGACTGCCTGAATGATTGAGCGCATGTTCTGCTGAAATGCGGTAGCGCGAGCCGCCTCGATCTGGGCGACCGCCCGCCGGTAGCTATCGCCGTCGGCACGCGAGAGGACAGTCGGCAGCCTCATCGGGAGAGAATCGGCTTTAAGTCGAACACGAACAGGGGGCCGTGATGTCGTGTCGGGCGGAGCCGGCGCTGTGACAGTATCTCTTTGGGGAATCTGGGCGCGAATCGTCGCAGGAAGCGCCGCGAGTAACGCAAAGGCGCACAAAAGCGTCCCGCGGTGTATCACGAGTGCGCGCATTCGCGGCACCCTCAGTGAAGGGTCACAGGCGCTACGGTCCCCCGTATATTTCACCCAGTGAAGATACTCCACAAATACGTCCTCAAGGAGCACTTGGGGCCCCTCGTTTTTGCGCTCACAGCGCTTACTTCGCTGCTGTTGTTGCAATACATCGCCAAGCGATTCGGCGATCTCGTGGGCAAGGGCTTACCCTGGAGTGTCATCTTCGAATTTCTGGGGTTGTCAGTTCCGCTGACGGTAGCGCTATCCCTTCCGATGGCAGTGCTCGTGTCCACGCTGTACGCGTTCAGCCGGCTCGCTGCGGAAAACGAGATCACCGCGATGAAAGCAAGCGGCGTCAGCCTTCGAAACGTGCTCACTCCGGTTCTCTGGGCAGCGCTCGGCGTAACGATTTTCATGGTTGGGTTCAACGACCAGGTCCTCCCTCGGGCAAACCACAAACTCCGGACATTGCAGGGAGACATCGCGCAGAAGAAGCCGACGTTTGCGCTAAGAGAGCAGGTGATCAACGAAGTCAGCCCGGGAAACCTTTATCTGCGGGCCGGTCACCTTTCGCAGACTTCGAACACAATGAGAGAGATCACCATTTACGACATGGGTGATCCAACCATTCGCCGCACCATCTACGCTGACAGCGGCAACATGACAATGACGCCTAATCAGCAGGACCTGCAATTAACGCTATACAGCGGAGCAGTGCAGGATGTTCCTACCGACCACATCGAACAGCTTCAGCGCCTCTATTTCAATACGCAGAAGATCCGCGTAGCCGGAGTCGGCAACGCTTTCCAGAAGACCGTTAACGACAACTACAAGGGCGAGCGAGAGATGTCGGTTTGCGAGATGCAGCGCAACGCTGTGTCCTCGCACACACAGTTCGTCCAGGCGCTAAAGGAATACAGGCAGAATGTCGCCCTGGCGAAGAGGCGCGGAGTGAAACTCTCGAAGGAAGCGCTCACCACCAAGACCAGGGAACCGTTATCGGTCGGCGTAGGGCGAGT
>JBDSBT010000225.1:0-3788 GCA_039921425.1 Gemmatimonadaceae bacterium
GCTCGTCGCGGCTTCGGCGTTCAGACCGACGACAACTCCAAGCTCACGGTCGAAGACGCGGACGCGCTCGTCAAGCGGGGAAAATATTTCGCCGCGGTTGGTCCAGAGATGAGCAAGCGGACCCTGCTTCAGACCGGGAATCTCAATGCCCAGACGCAGGTGACCGGGGCGCTTTCGAACTGGCTCGACATCAGAAAGTTTACGCTTGCTTCTGGACGCTTCTTCACCGAGGCGGAAGAAACAGGCATGCGCCGGGTGGCCGTTGTTGGATCTGCGGTGGTAGACAATCTTGGACTGCAGACACCGGAAGCTCTGTTGGGCGAGAACGTCAGACTTGGCGGGCTGCAATTCAAGGTGATCGGAGTATTGGCGTCCAAGGGTCAGACCGGCGGGTTTGGGGGCAATCCGGACGACATCGTTATTGTTCCGCTGTCGACTGCCCGCCGCCGCCTGATGGGAACGAACGATCTCGGCTCGATCAACGTTCTCGCTGCGAGTGAAACCCAGATTCCGCAGGCACAAGCTGACATTCAGTCCATCCTCCGTCGCGAGCATCGTCTTGTCGCTGGGAAGAAAGACGACTTCGACATCCGCAATCAGGCGGAGTTTCTGAGCACGTTCGCGGAGACCACGAAGACGTTCACGTTCCTGCTGGCTGGAATTGCGGCGGTAAGTCTGCTGGTGGGCGGAATCGGCATCATGAACATCATGCTCGTTTCGGTGACGGAGCGAACGCGTGAGATCGGCGTGAGAAAAGCGCTCGGTGCCACCAAGGTCGCGATCCTGTTTCAGTTCCTGATCGAGGCGATCGTGCTGTGCCTGCTCGGCGGACTGATTGGAGTGGTGCTGGGGGCCGGTGGAGCCATGGCGCTGAGCAAGCTCGGGGGATTCAACACGACGGTGGACGTATCGTCGGTGCTGCTCGCGTTCCTGTTTTCGGGAACGGTAGGTGTTCTTTTTGGTGTGTGGCCGGCGAGAAGAGCAGCGGCCCTGGATCCAATCATTGCCTTGCGTTACGAGTAGCCGTAGTTAACTGCGAAAAAAAGGCCCCGCCAAAAGCGGGGGCCTTTTTTTTGTGCGGTCGTCAGACCGCGTCGTCCGCCTTCTCTTCGCCCTTTCCGAAGTTCTTCTGGATCTTGCCTTCGAGCTCCTCGACTCGACCCTTGATGTGCTCACTGGTGTTGTCAGTTGCGTCACCCAGGTCGCCACGAAGCTTGCCCTTCATTTCCTTGGCAGCACCCTTCACTTCGTTTTCGACGCCACGGCTTTCGAGGTCTTTGTCCATTATATCCCCCTTCTCTTATCTAGCTGGTTTTTTGTCGTCCGCGCTTTGCGGCACTGTGTATAAAAGCAATCGACGTGCCACAAGAATCAGCGATTCAGCAATCGTCAGGCACGCAATTTGACTCGCTCGCGAGTATCTCTCCCCTCTTAATCATCGACTACCTCCGCTTGCGACCCCGGCACACGGCGCCGAGATTCCCGACCTGATGCAAACTGGCGGCTCATCCATCGATTCACCGAATCAGGCAAATCCCAGCCTTCCCCCAGTAGCCTCCCGCAGCAGGGTGGCAAAGCTGACGCTGCTTGCAGTCGGCGTCGTCTACGGCGACATCGGCACCAGCCCTCTCTACGCTATCAAGGAATGCTTCAAGGCCGAGCGCGGTCTCGTTCCGAACGAGGCAAACGTGCTCGGCGTACTGTCGCTGATTGTATGGGCGCTGATACTCGTCGTCAGCGTCAAGTACATCGCCTTCGTCATGCGCGCCGACAATCGCGGTGAGGGCGGCGAGCTCGCGTTGCTCGCCTTGATTCTTCAGACACACCAACGTCAGGACGATACCCGGCGCAAATTCATCATCACAACGCTCGGTCTCACTGGCGCCGCTCTCCTCTACGGAGACGGCGTCATTACCCCCGCGATGTCAGTGCTCGGCGCGACTGAAGGCCTCAATGTCGTATCGCCGAGCTTCCATGGCTTTGTGGTACCGGCGACGATCGTAATTCTGTTTTCGCTCTTCATGATACAGAAAAAGGGAACGAAGACAATCGGGCGCGTATTCGGGCCTGTCATGGTCGTCTGGTTCGTCGTCATCGGCATTTTCGGCGCAATGGAAATCATGCGGGCGCCCGGAATCCTGCTCGCCGCAAATCCTTATCACGGATTCGACTTCTTCCGTAGAAATGGTTTCGTCGGCTTCGTGATTCTTGGAGCGGTAGTCCTCGCCGTTACCGGTGCGGAAGCGCTCTACGCGGATATGGGTCATTTCGGCAAGAAACCGATTCGCCTTGCCTGGTTCTCGCTCGTTCTGCCCGCGCTTCTCCTCAACTACTTCGGACAGGGCGCGCTCATTCTGCGAGAGCCTGCAGCAGCGGCAAGTCCGTTCTATCTGCTTGCCCCGCGGATGCTGCTTTACCCGTTGCTCGCACTCGCTACGATGGCCGCCGTGATCGCATCGCAGGCGCTCATATCCGGCGCATTCTCCATCACCCAGCAGTGTATCCAGCTTGGCTACTGTCCGCGCATGTCGATCATTCATACGTCAGAGACGGAACATGGACAGATCTACATTCCCGAGATCAATCGCGCGTTAATGGTCGGCTGCCTCGCAATAGTGATTGGCTTCAGATCGACAACTGCACTAGGCGCGGCATATGGCATCGCGGTGACCGGTTCGATGTCGATCAGCACGATTCTGTTTGCAACGCTGGCTCGCACGCGCTGGAACTGGAGCTGGGCCAAGGTCCTCTCCCTTGCGGCGCTCTTCCTGATCGTGGATTTGAGCTTCCTGAGCTCCAACGCGCTGAAGCTGAGACACGGAGGATGGGTTCCGCTGGCAATCGCCATATCGGTATTTACACTGATGACTACCTGGAACAGCGGGCGCAGCATCGTGCAGATGCTCCTGGCGAAAGGCTCGCTGCCAATCGACATGTTCCTTGCCGACGTTGCGAGACGCAAACCGTTTCGTGCGCCAGGAACTGCCGTGTTCATGACATCAAATCCGGACGGTGCTCCACTGGTCCTTCTTCATCATCTCCGGCATAACAAGACGCTCCTCGAACAGGTTGTGCTTCTGTCGATCCTGTCGGCGAATGTCCCGGTTGTCCCCGAAGCCGAGCGAATTACGGTAACAGACCTTGGCGAGAATTTCTGGCGAGTCATCGCGCGGTACGGTTTCATGGAAAAAGCCGACGTGCCGAGCGTAATAGCTCAGGCGGGACCGCTGGGGCTCGTTACCGACAAACGCGATATCACGTACTTCCTCGGTCGCGAGCGGCTTCTGCCGACTGGCCGGGCACGGCTCGCCAGGTGGCGGAAGAAGATCTACATCTTCCTGTCGCGGAATTCGCGGACGGCCACGGAATACTTCGCTATTCCGCCCAATCGCGTCGTCGAGTTGGGCGCACAGCTGGAGATGTAGCGCAACCTCGAGCTTGCCTCGCCGACGGCCACTATTGAGATTCATGCCCAGTGGCTGGCAGGCGGAGCCGCAAACCGAACCAGGTCTTCACATTTCCACTCATCCAGAGGCGGCTCCAACAGGGAGGCGCCTCAAACAACTAACTCTCGTCGCACTTGGTGTCGTCTACGGCGACATCGGAACAAGCCCGCTGTACGCACTCCGCGAATGCTTCAAGGCGGAGTATGGCCTCAAGGCGATTCCCGAGAATGTCTACGGAATTCTTTCGCTCATAGTCTGGGCGCTCATTCTCGTCGTCAGCGTCAAGTATCTGATCTTCATCCTCAAGGCGGACAACCGCGGAGAAGGCGGCGTGCTTGCCCT
>JBDSBT010000226.1:0-8990 GCA_039921425.1 Gemmatimonadaceae bacterium
CACGTACGAGCTGGTCCACAGATTTTTGTTGATCGGGAACGACCAATTCCACATCAGGCCAAGCACCATCGCCAGACAGCCAGCTGCGAAAAGGCCCGCGATTCGATCGATCAACGGTCTTGGTTGAGATATCCACCTTCCGGCAATTACGCCGAGCATCGCGGTGCCGATCGCCGGAATCGTCGAGAACGGTCCTTCCGGATCGTAAGTGAGGCTGCCGCTCCAGATGTGGTTTACCCCCAGAATCGCCCGGTCAAGATGCGCCGCCAACGTCTCGCTCGGCGCGTTGAGAAGGTGGTAGCCGAGGTATGTGCCCGGAACCCCGTTCAGTGTGCCCGTGAGCGGGATGAGCGTCATAGCGAACCAGTATCCATATAGTAGTGTCGCAAGTATCACGACCTGCTGCTTGAGACTGGTTCGCAACGTGAGCAACGCCGCGAAAATGTAGACGATGCCGATTCGAGCGAGCACTCCCATGATCCTGACGTGCTCAGCCCGGAAGATGATTTTGTCGAAAAGAGTAGCTGTCGGCCCGGCGGCCGTACCGTATTGATAGAACGGGAATGCCGCCATCAGGAAGCCGAGCACGTAGATGATCGCCCCTCGCCGGACGATTGTCTTGATCAGCGTCGAATCGGAATCGCCTCGGGCTCGTCGCGCATTCAGCGAAAGGTGCGTGGTGATTCCGACGATGAACAGGAAGAACGGAAAGATGAGGTCTGTGGGAGTCCAGCCGTTCCATTCTGCATGCTCGAGCGGCGGATAGATGGCAGCCCATGTGCCCGGATTGTTGACGAGCAGCATTCCCGCGACGGTCATACCGCGAAATACGTCCAGCGATATGAGGCGTTCGCGGCCCTGGGGGCGCGGAGCGACCGGGGACGCAACCGATACTTCGTCACCGGCGGGTGCCTTGTAAACACTTCGATCGACCGGCGGTTGGATCGTTGTTGCCATCGTAGCGGACCTCCTGTCACTGCAAGATTGCTCTCGTGCGGGAGACGGGCAAGTATGAGAATGCGCACCCTATTTGCAGTATTGACGGCAGGCGGTGCCGCCCTTAGCTATGGCGCAACCCTAAGCAGAGAATCGCTTGTGTGCTTTGGCCGGAAACTTACATGAACTCGAGGTAACCGATGTCCGCAAACCGGATACGAATGTTGTTCGTTCTGGCTCTTATGGCTTTCGCTGTTCCCGCTGCCGCCCAGACGGGATCGATAACGGGGAAAGTCACATCCGGCGGAAAAGCCATTTCAGGTGTCACGGTTCAGGCCGTATCTGGCCTCCGAACTGTCGCTGCGGCGCAGAGTGACGAGAACGGCGACTACCGCCTGACGAACCTGCAGCCAGGCTCGTATGCGGTTACGGCTCGGCTCATTGGCTATGGCGCGGCGCGCAACGACAACGTTTCTGTCGGATCGGGAGCCACAGCCACGTCGAACATCACGATGGCATCAGCCCCAACGCAGCTTAACGAAGTCATCACGACTGCGTCGAAGCAGCCAGAGAAAGTCATCGATGCACCGGCGGCCGTGACCGTCATTACCGCAGTTCAGGTTCAGGAGCGGGCGGCGGTCAATGTCGCCGATCACGTTGTAGCCGTTCCCGGCGTTGACGTTGCGCGCGGCGGTATCGCACGCTCCAACATCGTCGCACGGGGATTCAACAACATCTTCTCAGGCGCGCTTCTGACGCTGACAGACAACCGGTTTGCGTTCGTTCCGTCATTGCGCGTGAACATCCCGTACCTCTCGCCAACGACCAACGAAGATATCGAGCGAATCGAAGTCGTGCTCGGACCTGCAGCAGCTTTGTACGGGCCGAATACGGCCGGTGGCGTGATGGCACTTACGACGAAGTCGCCGTTCACCTCGCAGGGTACGACGCTTACGGTTGACGGAGGAAACCAGAATCTGGTTCGCGGCTCATTTCGCACGGCGTGGGCGCCGACGCCGAAGTTTGGCTTCAAGGCCACGTACGATGTGTTTCACGCCAAGGAATGGGATTTCGTTCCAACCGATACAATCGGCGAGCGCAAGCCACGCGACCGCGATGTAAACCGGCAGGGTGGCGAGGTCAGAGCCGATTTCCGCCCGACTCCGGCCAGCGAGATCATCGCCAACTATGGGCGAAGCATGGCGGGAAGCGCGGTCGAGCCCACCGGGCTTGGACCAGCACAGGTTAAGGACTGGGTTTACCAGACCTACCAGCTTCGGGGCCGCATCAATCAGCTGTTCGGGCAGGTTTTTGTGAACACGAGCGACGCCGGGAAAACATTCCTGCTCAACGCAGTGCAGCCGGGCACGAGCTGCCCCGACGTAGTAGACCGCGCGTGCATCATCGACAAATCGTCGCAGCTCGCCGCACAGGTTCAGGATGGGTTCAACTTCGGAGCGCGCCAGCGCTTCCTCGTTGGATACGACTATATCAGCACGAAGCCGAAGACTGACGGCACGATCAACGGTCGCAACGAGGACGATGATGATATCACGGAGAACGGTGCTTACATCCACTCCGTAACCGACTTCACCGACCAGTTCCAGCTCACAGCCGCTGCTCGTGTGGACAAGCACAGCCGCCTGGAAAACGCGGTGTTCTCACCGCGTGTAGCGCTCGTGTTCAAGCCTATCGAGAACCAGAACTTCCGCCTCACGTACAACCGCGCGTTTTCGACGCCGAGCACGAACAACCTGTTCCTCGACCTCGAGGCAAACAGAATTCCAACCACCGGAACCAAGCTGTTCGGTGTGAGGGCGCTCGGCGTTCCGTCAACCGGCCTGACCTTCAGCCATGCCTGCACGGGGGGTGTTGGCAATGGTCTCTGCATGAAGGTGCCAACCGCGTTCACCGGAACGGCCGCAGTTCAACAGCTTCCTGCACAGGCGGCACTGCTGTACAAGGCCGCGTTTGGCGCGGCCGGTGCGGGACTCATTGCAGGCCTTACTCCTGCCGTCGGCGCGGCAACCGCGGCGCAACTGATAGGCTTCCTCGCTGCCCAGCAGCCAACTTCCGCTGAAGTTGGAACCAAGCTGCGAGTTCTTCAAAGCAACACCACCTTCCTCGACGTTGCACCGACCGATCTTCGTGACGTGGCGCGCCTCAAGCCCGAAATTCACAACACGTACGAAGCCGGTTACAAGGGAATCATTGCCAACCGTCTCCAGATCTCGGTCGACGGCTGGAAGGAAAATCGCAAGAACTTCGTTGGCCCGCTCATCATCGAGACGCCGAACGTATTTCTCGACGCCACGACGCTCGGCGGATTCATTGCCGGTAAGCTCGCTTCCATTGGTATACCTGCTGCGCAGATCGGAGTTCTCGCTCCGACCATCGCAGGCGCACTCGGCGGTGTGTCCGGAAGTACGACGGCCAAGGGAGTTCCGCTCGGCGTCGTAAACTTCAACGAAGCGAATTCGGCGGGATCGGACGTCATCGTGACGTATCGCAACTTCGGTAACCTCGATCTCTGGGGCGGCGACCTCGGCGCAGAGCTTCTGCTCGACCAGGGCTTTTCGGTCCTTGGCACGTATTCCTACGTGAACAAGAATCTGTTCCCCAGATCCGAAGTCGGCGGCGTGCAGGACATCTCGTTGAACGCTCCCGCCAACAAGCACTCCGTCACGTTCAAATACCGCGACGAAAACAACGGCTGGGGCGCGGAGTTGCGCGAGAGGCACGTCGATGGTTTCCAAGCGCTCTCGTACATCTCGGGTAATGTGAGGCCATATACGCTGATCGATGCGGGTCTCTCATGGCGTCCGTCAACGCTCAACGGGGTGCTTCTGTCGGTCAACGGTACCAACCTGGCGAACAAGATTCACCAGGAGTTTGCTCAGGGTGGGCTGATCGGAAGACTGATCATCACCAGACTTCAGGTTACTTTCTAACATCGAAACCCCTGTTGTGAACGGAGCGGTGCGCCTCGCGGCGTGCCGCTCCGTCTCGCGTTCGCGAATACATTACAACGATGAATATCCTCCTCGATGCCGCAGCAAAGCCGGTGATCGGTCATCGCGGTAATCGTGCGTATGCGCCCGAAAACACGATGGAGTCGTTCAGGCAGGCGGTCGCGCTTGGAGCCGATGCTATCGAGTTCGACGTAAGGCTGTCAGCAGACGGAATTCCCGTCGTTCATCATGATCCGACTGTTACCCGAACGACCGACGGCACTGGCGAGATCGCCCGAATGAATTACGTCGCGCTTAAGGATCTCGATGCCGGCGCGAGCTTTACGCGCGACAGCGGAAAGACATATCCGTATCGCGGAGCCGGCCATCACATCCCGAAGTTCGAGGACGTCATTGAGGCATTTCCGTCAACACCTTTCCTTATCGAGATCAAGGATTCCCTCGCTGCGACGGGAATCAGAGAGATCATCGAACGGCACAAGGCAGAGTGGCGCTGCCTGATCGATTCAATGGACGGATTAGCGGTAAGGCATTTCGAGAATTCCTCCATTGCTGTTGGAGCGGCAAGGGGAGAAGTCGCCAGTCTCATGAAACAAGTGCTGCTGCGCCGCCGTGTTCCTCCGATGAAGTACAAGGCTCTCTGCGTTCCGCTCTCATACAATGGATTGCCGCTACCGGTTCGTAGGTTCGCCAAGGTCGCCGCCGAACATGATTGTCGCGTTCATGTCTGGACTGTGAACGATCCCGCGACTGCTGTCTCGTTATGGAATGACGGGATCAATGGGATTATCTCGGATGATCCAGCTTTGATGCTCAGCGTTCGAGCGCGGCTTGGGGATGTCAGTGCGCGGCTGGCTCCCTGACTGCGGAACATCTTAACGGCTGTCTGTGGAGAACTGCTGGAGACACCGGAGAACGGCGGGAGAACGGCGGGAGAACCACGGAACGGATTTAGGTTGGAACTACGCAACTACGTCGGGATCATCCGAAAAGAAGGGTTTCCGCACTTCCCGCAGTTAACAAATTCATCCCCCGTAGTTCCGTTTTATCTCCCGTAGTTCTCCCCGCAGTCTCCCCGCAGTTCTCCACAGATGGCGTTTACGGTGTTCCGCCGTTCCGGGTTCAAGAGGCACGCGGCCGAGCACTGACCGACGCTCCGGGTGCTCCCAAAGCACTCGTCGGAACCGATTCACGAGCAAGAGTTTCGCCGTTGACGCGAACCACATATGCCTCCATGGCGAAATATTCCGGCAATCCCAGCCGATCCACTGTCGCGGCTGTGTTCTTGTTCCTCTCCTCCACTCGCTGCCAGAATTCGCGATCGTCCTGGCCAGGGAAGGGCGCCCGGTCCTTCTGGCTCTGGTGCTTGAAGATCGCTTGTATCTTGCAGCGAAGCTCGTCCTCCGAGAGCGGCACCAGCACATCGGCTTCTCTCACGTCCCACTCCTGCCACGCGCCGCGGTAGTACCACACCTCGGGCTGGTCGCCTGAGTACTGCGCAAGGGCTCCCTGCACGGTCTCGAGGCACATGCGGTGTGTACCGTGCGGATCGCTAAGGTCCCCGGCGACGAACACGTGCGACGGGCGACGCTCCTCGATCAGATCGAGCGTGATCGAAACGTCTTCGGGGCCGATCGGATCCTTGCGCGTCTTGCCCGTCTGATAAAAAGGCAGGTTGAGAAAACGGGCCTGGTCTCGCTTCATGCCGAAGGTCTCGATTCCAGAGACTGCCTCGGCTTCGCGAATTCCGCGTTTGATGGTCAGAACTTCGGGAATGTCCAACTGGCCGGGCATCTTCGTCTCAAGAAAATTCTCGACCTTGTCGATCAAGTCACGGGTCACAGTGTCGGTTTTCGCGAAATCCCGATCGAATCTCCTCAGAAAATCCACGTAGCGCCGGACCTCGTGATCGAACACGGCGATGTTGCCCGACGTCTGGTAGGCCACGACGATGTCGTTGTGGTTCTGATGAAGCTTGTTGAGCATGCCGCCCATCGAAATCACATCGTCGTCAGGATGCGGCGAGAACACGATTATGTTCCTGCCTGCCGGCAGCTTGCTGCGTCCGCGCACCTTCGAGATCAGGGCGTTGAACACGTCGCCGTTCAGAGGTCCCGCTTCCCGATATTTCGCGAGAAGAGAGCTGAGGTGATTTTCGCGATAGTCCAGACTGTCGAGCTTGAGAATCGACTTATGGGTAACGCCGCTGAGCCATATGACTGCCGCGATCTCCAACTCGTGCGACCAGGCAACTTCCCCGACAATCCATGGTGTGCGAATGCGCGTCAGGTCGGCTGCGGCGGCGGGATCGACGTAGAACACCGCGTTCTTGTGCAGTTGGAGATACGTGGCGGCGACGTCGGGCACCGGCTCGCCTTCGACTGCCCTCCGCACGATCGCTGCCTTGTGTTCGCCTGTAGCAATGAGCGCGACCTCGCGCGAATCCATGATGGTCGCGACGCCCATCGTGATCGCTTCAGTGGGGACATTGTCCTCGCCAAAAAAATCCGCCGCCGCATCGCGGCGCGTGATGGTGTCGAGAGCAATCCCTCGCGTTCTCGAATCGATTCCGGACCCGGGCTCGTTGAAGCCAATGTGGCCAGTCTTGCCGATGCCCAGGAGCTGCAGATCGATTCCGCCCGCATCCTTGATCGCTCGCTCGTACTCCTCCGTCGCCGTCTTCAACCGATCGCGCGGCACGTCACCACGAGGGATGTGAACGTTTGCCGGCTTGATGTTGATGTGCTCGAAAAGATTCTCCCACATGAACCTGTTATAACTGTGAATGCTGTCCGGACGCATCGGATAGTATTCGTCGAGATTGAACGTGACGACGTCGGAGAAATCGAGCCCGTCCTCGCGGTTCATCCTGATCAACTCACGGTAGACACCGATCGGCGTACTCCCAGTCGCCAGCCCAAGCACGGCATGTGACCCTTCGGCTCGGCGCAGCTCGATGATCGACGCGATTCTCCGCGCGACGATGCGTGCGATCTCTTCATAATCCGCGACGATTACCGGAACTCTTTCCCGAGCCGCACTCATCGCTGCTTCTCCCAATTGATAAGTGGTGCATCGAGAATTGCTGACTGAGCCGCATCGGCGACAGCCTTTCGCAAAAACACCTGGCCATTGTTAGCACGCGTCGGGTCAACCCGGTTGGTAAGCAGAATCACGTACAGTCCTCTTTCAGGGTCGATCCATATCGACGTTCCGGTGAATCCGGTGTGCCCAAAGCTCCTCGGGGAAAAATAGTTGCCCGAGCTCGAGCCTTTGGATGGTGTGTCCCAGCCCAGCGCTCGGCTGGATTCGCGGCTCTGCGGCGCCGTCCAGCGAGCGAGTGTTTCCGACTTGACGATGCGGACACCGTTGTACGATCCGCCATTCAGCAGCATCTGCGCGAAAATCGACAAGTCTCTTGCCGTTGAAAAAAGACCAGCGTGTCCGGACACCCCTCCCATGGCGAACGCATTTTCGTCGTGGACGCTTCCGTGAATGAGCCCCCGCTTCAGTCCGCCCGTTGCAGTGTCGAGTTCAGTGGTCGCGATTCGACCAAACACGGAAGTGTCTGGGTTGAACATCGTGCTGGTCATGCCGAGCGGCTTGAAGACATGCTCGTCTACGTAGCGATCGAGTGTCTGGCCGGTGATGCGCTCGACGATGAGCTGCTGAAGAATCATGTCCCAGTCGCTGTAGACCGTCTCCGTGCCCGGCGCGGACTTGAGGGGCCGCGCATTGATTTGAGCGAGATACTGGTCACGGCCCCTGAAATTTTTGTACAAGGCCGCGAAGGCCTCGAGCCCGCCACGGTGTGTCACGATCATCCTGACAGTGATGCTGGCCTTGTCGGGAGCGCTAAACTCCGGGAGATAGCTCGCGACTGTTCGGTCGAGGTCAAGCAGTCCCTTTTCCTCCAGGACCATCGAAGCGCTGGTCGTCGCGATTACTTTGGTGAGCGATGCCATGTCGTAGATGGAGTTCTCGTCTACGGCTCCGGCCGATGGAGCATAGTCCAACTTGCCGTACCCCTTCAAATGGACAACCCGACCATATCTCCCCACGGCGAGAGCGCCACCCGGAGCTGCTCCCGCTCGAATGCCGGCAATCATCACCGAGTCAAGGACCCGGTTAACGTTTGGTCTCATGAAAACGTCTTCCGGGCGGCCACGCTGATTCGCGTTTGTGGCGGGATTAGGGCTGTTGACCGGTGAATTTGATGATGCCGACGCACATGCCGCGGTGGTAAGTGCTGCTATCAGGGCGATTCGGTTCATGCCATTGGGTCGATTGTAGAGCTACTTCAGATCCAGTAAGTATGCGAAAGACGTAGGGGTGTTAGCCAATCCCGGTGTTGAAAATGAGCCGTCGATTGTTGCTGGATTAGTCAGCAACAAAGTCTTCTGGATAGACCTTTTCACCTACACATGTGTATTTTGGAACGGACAAGTCCGTCGCCCAAATTGCTCAGGAGTAGTTCCTCAATGCGAAAGTCCGTATTTGTCTGTGGTCTATTCCTGATTCTTGCTTCGTGCAATGGCTCCGACGGAGTCGCTCCTCTCGTTGCAACAACGCTGACAGTTTCCACGGCGCCCACCAGCATCACCGTGAACGGCACCGCACAGGCAAGCGCGATTGTAAAAGATCAGAATGGAAGCCCACTCACAGGACAAACAATCAGGTGGTCGAGCCTCAATCCGAGTATCGCTTCGGTGGACTCGATCAGCGGTGTAATCAAGGGGCTCGCTGCGGGCACCGCGACAATTCAGGGCAAAACCGGAACTGTCACGGGAAGTGGCACTGTATTGGTTATTGCACCGTCCACTTCGTGCACGGCCGGCCCAGTAGTGGTCGATCTCGCTGTGGGTCAGGTCAAGGTGGTCAATGCCGCCGACAGTAAGGGCTGTATCAAGATCGCGACAACCGGAGCGGCGTCGCAATATATCGTCGTCGCGGCCAATACAAATCCGACCCCCGATGTGTTGGGCACATTCGTCCTGAAGTCAGACGAAGGTGAAGTAGTCCCCAACACTTCGCTGCTCGCTAATCCCTATCGCATGAGCGCCGCACTCGTCGTTCCGCCGC
>JBDSBT010000227.1:0-6017 GCA_039921425.1 Gemmatimonadaceae bacterium
ACGGTTGACGAAGTAGCCTCTGCCGTGAGCTGGCTATGCTCGCCCGACGCATCCGGGATTACAGGGATCTCGCTCCCAATTGCGGGGGGAGAACTCCAATGACTGCTGCCGTCAGAGAAACCACTCGCAGTGATCCGGGTTGCGATGAACAGGCATCATTGCGGACATGGCTGCGGCTTCTTGCATGCTCCAACATCGTCGAGCGCGAAGTTCGCGGACGCCTACGCGACAGGTTCGATACCACGCTTCCGCGGTTCGACGTACTGGCCCAGCTCGATGCTGCTTCGCGAGAGGCCGATCCGCATCTGACGATGAGCGAGCTGTCCCGCCGTCTTATGGTCTCAAACGGAAATCTTACGGCGTTGATAGAGCGACTGGTTCAGGAGGGATTGGTGAGCCGCGATCCATCGCCGGACGATAAGAGGACTCAGATAGTTCGGCTCACCGCACCAGGCAAGCGAGCTTTCGACGCAATGACGCCAGAACATCAACACTGGATAGATGACTTGTTCAATGGCCTCTCCACCATCGAGCGAAGACAATTGTTCGAGTTGCTTGGCAAGCTGCGAAGCTCCGTTCAGGGTTCACTTGGCCAGGAGCGGTCACGATGAAAGCATCAACCTCCGGATCCTCGATCAAGCCCCGTCACTTTAAATGGTCGGTAAACGACCTTGTCGCCACTATCACGCTGAATCGCCCCGAGCGAAAGAATCCGCTGACGCTGGAGTCGTATCGCGAGCTGACCGATACGTTCGTTGCCCTTCAGACCATCATTGATGTCCGCGCAGTTGTGATTACCGGGGCTGAGGGCAATTTCTGCAGCGGCGGCGACGTTCATGACATCATCGGCCGCCTGGTTGATATGAAACGTGCGAACGAGACGGACCGGCTGCTCGAGTTCACGCAGATGACCGGCGATCTCGTGAAGTCAATGCGAGCGTGTCCGCAGCCCATCGTAGCTGCCGTCGATGGAATCTGCGTCGGTGCCGGAGCGATTCTCGCGATGGCCAGCGATCTCAGGATCGGAACCGAGAGGAGCAAGGTAGCGTTTTTGTTCGTTCGCGTGGGGCTGTCCGGAGCGGACATGGGCGCATGCTCAATCCTTCCGCGCATCATCGGACACGGTCGAGCGAGCGAGCTCCTATTCCTGGGCCGAACCATGACTGGCGCAGAGGCGGAGCGGTGGGGTTTCTACAACCGTATTTCGCCGCCGGAAACGGTCTTGAAAGATGCAACCGACATTGCGGGCACTCTGGCTCACGGTCCAAGCGCGGCACACGCGATGACAAAAGTCTGCCTCCACAACGAGTGGTCGATGCCCGTCGATCAGGCAGTGGACTACGAAGCGCGAATGCAGGCCGAGTGCATGATGACGGACGATTTCGAACGTGCGTATGCAGGGTTCGTCGAAAAGAAGCCTCCGACATTCCAGGGGAACTGAGATGAAGTCCTCAACTATGGAGTGGCCGTTCTTCGACGATTCACATCGGAAGCTGGCCGAGTCCCTCGAGGCTTGGGCGAGCACGGAGATCGACCAGGCTAACGACAGCGATGTCGATTCTGCTTGCCGGTCGTTGGTCAAACAGCTCGGAAAGGGTGGCTGGCTGAAGTACGGAGTTCCCTCGGCATACGGGGGAATACACGATCAGCTCGACGTAAGATCTCTCTGCATCGCGCGCGAGACTCTCGGCAGAGTTTCAGGTCTAGCCGACTTCTCCTTCGCCATGCAGGCCCTGGGCTCCGGTCCAATTTCGTTGTACGGCTCCGATGAGCTGAAGAGGAAGTACTTGCCGCAGGTTGCGACGGGCGATGCGATCGCTGCGTTCGCCATATCCGAGCCGGACGCTGGCTCTGACGTAGCAGCCATGTCCACGACGGCGACACTCGACGGAAATGACTATGTCATCAACGGGACGAAGACGTGGATATCCAACGGTGGCATCGCCGATCAGTACGTCGTGTTCTGCAAGGTCGCCGGAACGGATCGGGAGTTTGTAGCTCTCGTCGTCGAGCCGTCGGACAAGGGATTCAGCGCGGATGAGCGGTTCGACATGATCGCTCCGCATCCGCTCGCGAAACTCACCTTCAACGACGTTCGCGTTCCGGTGTCCCGAATTGTTGGAGAGAAAGGCAAAGGACTCAGCGTCGCTCTTGGGACGCTCGATGTATTCAGGTCTACGGTCGGAGCCGCGGCTTTGGGATTTGCCCGTCGGGCACTCGACGAGGCTCTGGCGCATGTCTCGCAGCGAAAACTATTCGGCGAGATGCTCAAGGATTTTCAATTGACTCAGGCGCGAATCGCGACGATGGCCACCGATATCGACGCCAGTGCTCTGCTGGTCTATCGCGCCGCGTGGACGAAAGACACTCAGGGAAGGCGCGTTACTCGCGAAGCAGCAATGGCAAAGATGTATGCTACGGAAGCAGCCCAACGGGTCATCGATTCTGCTGTGCAGTTACTTGGCGGACTCGGCGTCGTCTCAGGACATCCGGTCGAAAAGTTGTATCGTGAGATACGCGCGCTTCGCATCTACGAGGGAACCACCGAAGTTCAGCAGCTGATAATTGGGCGGAACGTGATCGAATCGTTCAACGATAAGGCAAGAACGAATGACTGATCCCGGAGACGCGCGGCTGGACGTTGTGACAGACACGAAATCGTCGCACGTGGATACGTTCTGCGCCGATCAAATGCCTCCGACCGAGCTTTTGCCAAAAACTGACTGGACAGGCGTTCCCGAATTAGCATACCCGGACCGCATTAACTGCTCATCCGAGTTACTCCTTCCCATAATTGGCGGGGAAAACGGAGAGCGCATCGCTCTTCGATTCCCGGGTGGCACGTGGACCTACAACCATCTCTACGAGACAGCGAATCGCATCGCGCATGTCCTCGTCGATGACCTCGGAGTAGTCCCGGGAAACCGCGTTCTACTGCGTGGGCCGAACAATCCAATGATGGCGGCCTGCTGGTTTGCAGTTCTCAAGGCGGGAGGCGTAGTCGTCTGCACGATGCCCCTTCTTCGCGAACGCGAGCTGAGATATCTCGCTGACAAAGCACAGATATCGCTCGCATTGACAGATACGCGGTATGGCGACGAATGCGAAGCCGCATTTCTCTCTCATGCCAACGGCAGCGAGCGCACAGGCGCGCGTGTGGTGCACTTCAACACCGATGCCCACTACGCTCTCGAGCCGATGATGCGGAGCAAGTCCGCCTCATTCACCGACGTCGATACGGCTGCGACTGATACGGCAATCATCGCATTCACGTCAGGCACGACCGGCGAGGGCAAGGGTACGATGCATTCGCATCGCGACATCATGGCGATCACCGATTGCTTCCCCCGCTACGTGTTGAAGCCGACCACCGCCGACATTTTCTGCGGCTCGCCCCCTCTCGCCTTCACCTACGCACTCGGCGGATTGCTCCTGTTTCCGCTTCGGTTTGGTGCATCGTCGCTTCTGCTCGAGCAGGCAACCCCTCCGCATCTGTTGAACGCGATCGAAGAGTTCAAGCCGACGATATGCTTCACCGCCCCTACCGCATATCGCGCGATGACGGGAATGCTTGCGGGGCGCGACGTGTCGAGCCTGAAGAAATGCGTTTCTGCTGGCGAGACGCTGCCTCTCGCCGTTTATGAAGAGTGGAACAAGGCGACCGGGCTAAGGATCATAGATGGAATTGGCGCCACCGAGATGCTGCACATCTTCATCAGTGCCGCCGACGATGACATTCGTCCGGGTGCGACAGGGAAAGTTGTGCCGGGCTATAGAGCAAAGCTCGTCGATGACGATGGCAATGACCTTACACCGGGATCGATCGGGCGGTTGGCTATACGTGGCCCAACCGGATGCCGCTATCTCGACAACGTCGAACAGCAAGCGAAATACGTTGAGAACGGATGGAATCTCACCGGCGATTCGTACAAGCTCGACGAGGACGGATACTTCTGGTACCAGGCTCGAACAGATGACATGATCATTTCCGGCGGCTACAACATCGCCGGTCCAGAAGTCGAGAACGTCTTGATCGAGCATCCGTGCGTGCTCGAGTGCGCAGTTGTTGGCGAGCCGGATGAAGAGCGTGGAAATCTGGTGAAGGCGTACATCGTCCTTCGCGACAACCACTCGCCGCGGCCCGAGCTCGTAAAAGAACTCCAGGAATTCGTCAAAGCGCGAATCGCGCCCTACAAGTACCCGCGCGCAATAGAATTCACCGATGCCCTGCCGCGCACATCGACCGGCAAGCTTCAGCGATATCGCCTGAGGGAAAGCTCATGAGTCTCGAACCAGTTACCGACCCGCTAGCCGCGGAGATCATCGTTGACCGCACGTTGGCCGAGCGCGAGCGAGGGCCCGATGTGGTGCAGCCGGAGGGATGGCTTCGCCCAAAGGGATATTCGAACGGTGCAGTCGCATCAGGGCGTTTCGTGGTGCTTGCCGGGCAAATCGGTTGGAACCCCGTGAGCGGCCAGTTCGACGCAGCAGACTTCGTCGGACAAACCAGGCAAGCATTGAGCAACATCGTTGCGCTTCTGCTCGCTGGTGGAGCACGTCCGCGTGATCTCGTGCGTTTGACATGGTACATCCTCGATCGGGATGAATACACGTCTAACGCCCGGGATATCGGCGCCGTCTATCGAGAGCTAATCGGAGATCATTATCCACCAATGTCAGTGGTTATCGTCAGCGGCTTGATTGAACAGCAGGCGCGTCTCGAGATAGAAGCAACCGCCGTCATTCCGGATTAGCCGTTGACCATTTCGCCTCTGCCGGTTCTCACGGCAACGAGATATGTCCAGCCGCTCCGCGAGGGAGGCTCGCTTCCGGCCGTGGTCGATACTCATGGCGGCGGTCTGTTCGTCGCGAAGTTTCGCGGTGCCGGGCAGGGGGTAAAAGCTCTCATCGCTGAATTGATAGTCGGCATGCTCGCGCGTCACGCGGGACTTCCGACACCTGAGCCAGCGCTGATCGAGATCCCTGATTCGTTCGGACGAACGGAACCGGACCCGGAGATTCAGGATCTGCTTCGGGCGAGTCACGGTGTAAATGTCGGAGCGAAGTACCTCGACGGCGCTTTTAATTTCGACGGAAATGCGGCAGCCGAGTACATAACTCCCGAGCTGGCCGCGCGAATTGTGTGGTTCGACGCGTTCGTCTCTAACCCGGATCGAACGCATCGCAACCCGAACCTGATGATCTGGGATCGCCAGCCATTTCTCATCGATCACGGAGCGGCGCTGTATGCGCAGCACGACTGGCCGTCGGTGGATGATGCGCGGACGCGATCCCCGTTCCAGCTTATAAAGGATCACGTGCTCCTGGCGCAAAGTGGCGACATCGCTGCCGCCGACGCTGAGCTGGCGACGTTGATGAGTGCGGATGTCATTCGAGCGACACTCGACGCGGTACCAGACGAGTTGCTGACCGATCCTTCGATCAGATCTGACTTCGCAGCGCCGGCAGCTGCGCGTGACAGATACGCGAGGTATCTAACGATGCGGGCCGGGTCGCCGCGGGCGTTCGTCGAGGAAGCGATGAGTGCGCGACAGCGCGCGTCCAGAACACCGGCATTTCGGGTATCGTCCCGCAGATGAGGGCGAAGCGAGCGGCGCCACCGTCGGCCGATCCCGAGATGTCGGGATGGATCTCATACAACTTCGCGGTGCTGCGTGTTGTGCCGCATGTTCACATCGGCACGTTCATTCCGGTGGGCATCGTGCTTCACGCCCGGACGACAGAATTCATTGCCGCGCGCGTGATCACCGATCTCGATCACCTGCGCTCTCATATAGAAGGCGACATCGAGTTGCTGTCACGGTACCTGAAGTCGTGCGAGTCGATCTGTTCGGGCGATGTAACGTCGGGGCCAATTGCGCTGGCTCCCCCGTCAGAGCGTTTCCACTGGCTCACGGCGCCTAGGTCGGATGTCATCCAGAGTGGGCCGGTGCACGAAGGGTTGTGCGAGAACCCCGAGATGACGTTGAACGAGCTTTTTGCGGCTCTGATCCCGA
>JBDSBT010000228.1:0-2514 GCA_039921425.1 Gemmatimonadaceae bacterium
GCCTTGTGCTCGAGCGGACTCCCCGTCCGTCCGGGCACGCGCATCATGTCGCCAAATACAGTGAGGATGACCTTCGGATCTGCAGCGATCGACAATCCATCGTCAACTCTTCCCATTGGCAGAACGCACACGGGGCAACCGGGTCCGTGAACGAGCTCTATGTTGTCGGGAAGGAGATCGGCGAGCGCGAACCTGTAGATGGCGTGCGTGTGTCCGCCACAGACTTCCATTAGCCTGAAATGCCGGTCAGGCCGAGCGAGCTTCCGGATTTCCGAAGCTGCCTGCCGAATCAGCTGAGCGTCGCGGAATTCGTCTACGTATTTCATCCTTGCGGGAAAAAGAATCGAACGCGCACGCCGTTGCAGGTCAGGTGAATTGATACCCCTTCAGCTCATCCATCGCCTGATCCGCTTCACCGAGCATCGTGAGAAGACGCACCTGTTCCGCAGCATGCTCAGCGCTGATCTTGCTCATCGCGAACCCGACGTGAATGAGCACCCAGTCGGTTAATTCCAATGCGCCGTCCTGACGCACCAGATCGATATTGACCTTTCTCCGAACGCCCGAGACCTCTACTATCGCCATATGCGGCTGATCCAGGGGGAGTTCGACTATCTGGCCGGGAATTGCAAGACACACGTTAACCTCGATGTTCTTTCAGCTTGAATCAATGCGCGGACCGCGGCAAGTGTCAACAGTGCAATGCTAGTCAAACTCGCGCACTTTGGGATATGACATACGTTCTCGTGCAACGCCCAGTCCTCGGGAATTGGCTCGAGCTTCCTTAAGCGCCTACCTCCTTCGGCGTCTCATCTCGCTGGTTCCAGTGTGGATCGGCATTTCGATTCTGGCATTCGTCGCTGCGAATCTGGCTCCGGGCGATCCAGCTCAGATGATTCTCCAGCGTGAAACCGGAGTGCCGCCGAGTGCCGAGGCGGTCCGCCAGCTGCGCGGTGAGCTCGGATTGGATGCACCGCCGGTGGTCCGTTATGTCCGCTGGGCAGGCCGCGCCGTCACCGGCGACCTTGGACTCTCCTACCGCACCGGCCTCCCCGTCACCACGACCCTTCTTGACGCACTCCCGAATACGTTGCGGCTGACGCTGGCTGCGCTTTTTCTGGGAGTGATCGTTGCGCTGCCGGTTGGCATTCTTGCCGCGGTTCGAAGAAATACGGCGATTGATCAGTTGTCGCGGGTGCTCGCACTCATTGGAACTTCGGTTCCGTCATTCCTGCTCGGCTATCTGCTCATACTTTTTTTTGCGGTCATGCTCGGAGTGCTTCCCGCGACCGGTTCGGACGGCTGGCGCTACCTGGTTCTGCCGGCGCTAACGCTGGCGCTCAGCGAGGCAGGTGCACTCACCCGGCTCACGCGAGCCGGAATGCTCGAGGTCTTGGGGGAGGATTACGTCGTCACGGCGCGCGCGAAGGGAGTTGGCAGGCGATCCGTTCTCTTGCGGCACGCACTTCGAAACGCAATCAACCCGATCGTGTCCCTTGCGGGAGTGCGACTGGGCCGATTGCTCGGCGGCGCCTTCATCGTCGAGACAATCTTTGCGCGGCCGGGTATCGGCAAGACGGTGGTGGACTCGATTCTGGACCGCGACTATCCGACCATACAGGGTTTCATTGTGGTGATGGGCACCCTGTTGGTAGCCATCAATCTCGTCGTCGACCTTGGTCACCTTTGGCTCGATCCACGAATCCGCGAGCGCGCGGCAGCACCGGCGGCTCCGCCACTTACGCGCTAATGCCGCTGCCGATCGGAATCGAAGCACGACCAGAAACACGAAGCCGCCGCGGCGTCGTTTCATCGCTTCTGCGAGATCGCACCGCTCTGGTGGGCCTGGTACTCGTAAGTCTGTTCGTTATGATCGGCTGCATCGCACCGCTGATCGTCGGCCACGATCCAAATCTCATCGATGCGATGAGAAGACTAGAAGGCCCCAGCCGGATGCATCCTTTCGGGACCGACAACCTCGGGCGTGATACGTTCAGTCGCATTGTTTACGGCGCTCGCTGGTCACTTGGCGCAGTCGCTATCGCAACCGCCCTCATCATGTCTATCGGCGTCGGGGTTGGAACGCTCGCTGGTTATTTCGGCGGCCTCATTGACGAGGTCTTGATGCGAGTGGTGGACGTCCTCCTCGCATTTCCAAGCTTTCTCTTGGCGATCGCGATCGCAGGCATGCTCGGGCCGGGCATGGCGAGTGTGATCATCGCCCTCGTGAGCGTGTGGTGGGCCAGCTATGCCCGGATAGTGCGCGGAATGGTATTGTCACTCCGCCATCGTGAGTTCGTCGCCGCCGCGAAGAGTCTTGGCGCCGACGATGTTCACATCGTATTTCATCACGTTCTGCCAAACATTCTCGCACCGGTGGCGATTCTCGCGACGGTCGAAATGGGAGAGCTGATCCTTGCGGTTGCCGGTCTCGGGTTTCTTGGAATTGGCGTTCAGTCGCCGACCCCCGAGTGGGGCACGATGGTGAATGATGGACGGTCGTACATCATGTCG